>NZ_JAGGQS010000076.1:0-18156 GCF_018613175.1 Bacillus sp. ISL-47
GTCACCCCCTCCTACTCGATAGGAGTGTGTTTAAATGTTCAAAAGTATTCTTTTAGCATATGACGGATCGGAGAATGCCATTAGAGCAGCTGAAAAGGTTGCTGAAATAGCCAGTGTGACTGCTGATTCTCTTGTTACAATTGTTTATGTTATTGACAGTAAGGTTTCGAAAGAAGACGTGCTTCATTATTCCTCGAAAGAAGAAGTAAATGAGAAAAGGCGACAAAGATTGCAAAAAGTAGAAGACCTTATGAATAGCAAAGGGATTGCATTTAACCATGAATTATTATACGGTGAGGCTGCTGAAACAGTGGTTGATTACGCTAATTCGCACAATTTTGATCTGGTTGCTGCCGGCAGCAGAGGATTGAATAGCCTACAGGAAATGGTTTTAGGAAGTGTAAGCCATAAAATTGCTAAACGAGTAAAAGCGCCTGTTTTAATTATAAAATAGATAAACCAAAACCTCCTGTATATGTCCAGGAGGTTTTTTGTTATTTGAAAAATGTGGAATGATGTTAAGTTGCTAACTTTTCCAGAGTTACGCAAACTACTTAAAAAGAGAGGAGGGTTTTTTTGGAGTACACATCTTATAAACAGTCCTGGTTCTACAACATAAAAGGTGATATTCTTTCCGGTATCGTAGTTGCACTTGCTCTTATACCGGAAGCCATCGCCTTTTCCATCATTGCCGGTGTAGATCCGATGGTCGGCCTTTATGCTTCATTCACCATCGCGGTTACGATTGCTTTTGTGGGAGGAAGGCCCGGAATGATTTCCGCGGCAACTGGAGCGATGGCCCTGTTATTTATCGATTTGGTAGCTGACTACGGATTGGAATATTTATTGGCAGCTACAATCTTGACAGGTGTTTTGCAGATACTTTTTGGAGTTTTTAAGCTTGCCCACTATATGAGATTTATACCTCGGTCTGTTATGGTCGGCTTTGTGAATGCTTTGGCGATTTTAATATTTACTTCACAGCTTCAGCATTTCGAAGGCGAAGGATGGATTATATATGTTTTAGTTGCAGTAACTTTAGGGATTATTTATCTCCTTCCTTATCTGACTAAAGCGGTTCCTTCTACGCTTATTGCCATCATTGCTGTTACCATCATAACAATATACATGAATATAGGAGTTCGGACGGTTGGGGACCTAGGAGCTATATCAAAAAGCCTGCCTGTATTTTTATTGCCGGAAATACAGCTGACAATCGATACGTTGATTATCATCCTTCCTTACTCTCTTGCGCTTGCGGTAGTAGGGCTGCTGGAATCGTTGCTTACTGCGGCCATTGTGGATGATATGACAGACTCTGAAAGTGATAAGGATATGGAAAGCCGCGGACAAGGAATTGCCAATATCATTACCGGCTTTTTTGGAGGGATGGCAGGTTGCGCAATGATTGGCCAATCAGTTATTAATGTAAAATCCGGCGGCAGGGGAAGGCTTTCAGCATTAGTCGCAGGTGTGTTTTTAATGTTCTTAATTGTGGTCTTAGGTGATATTGTTGTTCGGATTCCAATGGCAGCGCTGGCCGGAGTAATGATTATGGTTTCTATAAGTACATTTGATTGGAACTCACTAAAGACCATTCACCTCCTTCCAAAAACGGATGCAGCAGTGATGGTTGTTACAGTTTTGACCGTAGTATTAACTCATAACTTGGCTATCGGTGTTTTTACCGGTATTCTGCTAAGTGCGATCTTTTTTGTTTCCAAAATATCGAAAGTTCATGTCAGTAGTAAGCTAGAGGGAAATACACGGGTTTATCAAGTAAAAGGAGAACTGTTTTTTGCTTCTGTAACTGAATTTATTAAGCAATTTGATTATAAAGAAGATGCAGCTGGCGTCGAAATTGATCTTAGCAGGGCCCATTTGTGGGATGATTCCGCTGTTGTAGCAATAGATAAAATTGTATATCGATTTGAGGAAAACGGGAATCATGTTAAGGTGAGCGGATTGAACGAAGACAGTTCAGAATTAGTTGGAAAACTGGCAAATAAGCTCGGTTCCCATTAAGGAGGTTTGGCAATGTATAAAAAAATTCTGCTGGCTGCAGATGGCTCAGAACACTCGAAGCGTGCGGCCGAACATGCCATCAAGATTGCGAAGTGTGACAATGAAACCCAAATAAAAGTGGTCTATGTTGTTGACGGAGATCGATCAAAAGCGGATGTCCTAAAGAACTGGAACTCTGCGGATTTTGGGGATAGGCGCAAAGACCGGATGAGAGAGGTAGAGAGAAAGGCCCAAGAGGCAAATGTAAACTATGAAATCATCGTCCTCCATGGTGAACCAGGTCCGACCATTGTAGAATACGTTAATAAAAATAAATTTGATTTAGTGGTCATTGGAAGCCGAGGGTTGAACGGTCTTCAGGAACTAGTTTTAGGTGGAGTTAGCCATAAGGTAGCAAAAAGAGCTGAATGTCCGGTGCTAATAGTTAAATAATGAAGGACTAGCTAAATGCTGGTTCTTTTTTTATTATGTATGCGTTTACATTTACACACAATGTCATTTATAATTAGTTTAATAATTCAGAAAACTATACGTCAAAATCATAATTTTGACACACATTTCTGTTTTGACGTATTGAAACAGCCACTTTTAAAAAATAAGATTAATTAAAAAACAATTATAGACTTTTTCTCAGGGGTGAAGGTATGTTTAATAGAGTACTTATAGCAGCAGATGGTTCTGACCATTCCATACGTTGTGCAAAGAAAGCAATACATTTAGCTGAACAGAATCCAGATGCTGAATTTACTGTTGTATATGCGATTGATGGGCAGACATCCAAAGAAGACATCCTTCACCATTACGAAAAATCCGTTGTGGATGAAAAGAGAAAACGCCGCTTGGAGCCAATTAAAAACCTTCTTAAAGAAAAAGGTCTATCTTATGAAATAAAATTTTTACATGGAGAGCCAGGCCCAGCTATTGTGGATTACGCTAATAAAGGAAATTATGACATTGTTGTAGTCGGCAGTCGAGGATTAAACGCCTTGCAGGAAATGGTCCTGGGGAGTGTGAGTCATAAAATAGCTAAACGGGTTAAAGCGCCTGTTATGATAGTAAAATGAACACAGACAATGTCTGTGTTTTTTATTGCCTATTAAGTATTTAGTACCTGGTGGTTTGCAAAATTGGGATTGTTATCCATGATTTTAGGTTATTGGTGTTTTTTAAATGATATAATTAAATGAGATAGATGTTTTTGCACTAATTAGAAAGTAAATATTATATAAATCTAAACAGTCCCTAAATTAAGGGATTAAATAAAATTTAAACTAAAAGGAGTTGAATGAATGGCTATAAAAAAAGAGAATAAGGTTAAAATTTTTGCCTTAGGTGGCCTTGGGGAAATTGGGAAGAATACATATGTTATTGAATATATGGATGAAATGGTCTTGATAGACTGCGGCATTAAGTTCCCGGATAATGAACTGCTTGGAATTGATTACGTATTGGCAGATTACACCTATCTTAAACAAAATAGAGAAAAGCTTAAAGGCATTTTCATTACTCATGGCCATGAAGATCACATAGGGGGAATCCCATTTTTGTTCCGTGATGTGCAAGCACCGATTTATGCCGGGGATTTTGCGATCGAATTGATTAAAAGCAAGCTGGCTGAGCATCGAATAAAAGGCGCGCGGTTTCAGCAGATTGATAATGAAACGGTTGTTCAATTGAAGAACCTGAAAGTACGGTTTTTCCGAACAACGCATAGTATTGCCGATTCTTTTGGTGTTGTGGTGTCAACACCTGAAGGGAATATTGTTCACACGGGAGATTTCAAGTTTGATTTAACACCCGTCGGAGCGGAAACTGATTTTCATAAAATTGCAGAAATTAGCAAGGAAGGGGTGCTTTGCTTATTATCAGATAGTACTAATAGTGAAGTTCCTGGCTTTTCTTTATCGGAAAAGAAAGTAGCTGAAGCGATTGAAGAAGTTTTTCAAAATGCGGATGGCAGAGTCATTTTCGCTACATTTGCATCTAATATTGACCGTATCCAGCAAGTGGTCCAATCATCTCTAAAACACGAACGGAAAATAGCCGTTGTGGGCAGAAGCATGGAGAAGACTCTTGAAATCGGAAGAAGGCTTGGGTACATATCAGCTCCCGATAGGGCTTTTATTCATATAAAAGATATTGGCCAGCTTTTAAGTAATGAAGTGACGATTATCTGTACAGGAAGCCAGGGCGAACCAATGGCTGCTTTATCACGGATTGCGAATGGGAATCACAGGCAGATACAAGTAATCCCAGGAGATAAAATAGTCTTTTCATCCTCCCCTATCCCCGGGAATGGAATAAGTATAAGCAGGGTTATGGACAAATTGCTTCGTGCCGGTGCTGAGATCATCCACCATAGAATAAGTGAAGTGCATACATCAGGACATGGGATGCAGGAAGAACAAAAGCTAATGCTGCGCTTAGTAAAACCTAAATTTTTTATTCCCATCCATGGGGAGTACAGAATGCTAAAAGAACATGTTCGCTTAGCAGCCGCTTGCGGAATCTCAAGCGAAAACTGTTTTATTCTTGATAATGGAGACGTCTTAGAGTTAACATCTGAAAGTGCACAAATAACTGATACAGTGCCAGCGCAGCCTGTATATGTCGATGGAAATGGAATCGGGGATATCGGGAACATTGTCCTGCGGGATAGAAGGATCCTATCCGAAGAAGGGTTAGTCATTGTAACCTTAGCAATTGAAAAAAATACTCGTAAGCTGGCAGCAAAACCAGCTATTGTTACCAGAGGATTTGTTTATATAAGGGAATCCGGCAGCCTTATTAATGACCTTGAAGAGATTGTTAAGGATAAAGTTATAACTGAACTAGCTGAAGGAACTAAAGATTGGACAAATCTAAAAAGGGTTATAATTGATGCCTCGCAGCCATTTTTGTTTAATAAAACAGGGCGGCGTCCGATGATACTGCCGTTTATTATGGAAATATAGGGATCTTGAAGGAGTAATACTGACCGGGTAATTTTAAGGCGTAAAACAATATTTAATAGAAAAAAAGGGACCGCAGTGGTCCCTTTTTATTTTCCGAGATATCGGTACAGAGTAGACTTGCTTATTCCTGTTTCATTTTTAATTTCTGCTAAGCTATACTCTTTGCTTTGATACATTGCAATAGCTCTCTTCACATTTTCGTCGGGTATTTTTGGCCTCCCAGGAACGATTCCTTTCTGTTTTGCTTCATTAATGCCTTCCTTGGTTTTTTCACTAATAATATCGGATTCAAATTCTACAATGTGTAAAACAATGTCTTTAAACGAACCCTTTATATTTTTACTTGTATCAATCCCTTCCTTAAGGGACAGAAAATGAGCTCCTTTACCCTCTATAGCGCTTAATAGCTCCACAAGATGCCGTGCAGAATCTGCAAATGCAAAGAGCTTCCCAACAACGACTTTGTCTCCTGGATTAAGGCTGTTTATTATATTTTTAAGGTTTATTCTCTGTTTAGAGGAAAAGTGAGCCTCACTTACGATTTTGTCGCAGTTCATATTTGTAAGAAGCATATGTTGTTCTTCACAGTTTGGATCACTTGAATACGGTCTTGCATATCCAATCAGCATTACCAGCACTCCCCTGACTGTCAATCGTTCATATGACTATCATACCATATGGATAATTACCAGTACCAAAATGGTTCATTTTTGGGACGATTCGTGTTAAACTCTTTTTATCTTTTATTGAACTTCAAATTACAGCTTTTAATTTGGATTATAACCCAATCCTCATTTAGAAGACTAATTTGCAGACATGGCTGTCAAAACTGGCCATTAAAGAAAGAAGGGTAGAAATGAAAATACTATTAAATAAAAGGGTAACTAATAAATTTGCTTTCTTTTTCTTAACTGCAGTTGTATTCCTTTGGTTAAAGACCTACTTTGTTCAATTAACACAATTTAATTTGGGAATTGAAAATACCATCCAACAAATTTTACTATTTTTAAATCCGCTGGGTTCGTCTCTATTATTTTTAGGTTTTGCTTTTTTATTTTTAAAGCGTAAAAAGTATATCTCACTAATTTTAATTGATTTATTAATGTCGTTCCTATTATATGCAAATGTTTTATATTATCGCTTTTTCAATGATTTTATAACATTGCCGACTTTAACGCAGACCCAAAACTTTGGAGATGTTAGCGGCAGCATTGGTACTCTTTTAAAACCTTGGGATGTGTTATTCTTTGCAGATGTAATTCTGCTTCTGGTTTTTCTTTCATTCAATTTTAAGAGATTAGAAGTAAGGAAGATAGCTACGCGAAAGGTAACCGCTTTGCTGCTGATTGCTTTAAGTATATCAGGCATAAATCTGGCAATTGCAGAAGTGGACCGTCCTCAATTATTAACAAGAGGATTTGATCGCAATTACATTGTAAAATATTTAGGGATGTACAATTATACAATTTATGATGCTGTCCAAAGTACAAAAGCCACCGCACAGAGGGTTTTAGCAGACAGTAATGATACAACGGAGATTATAAACTTTACAAAATCAAATCATGCTGAGCCAAATCCGGAATACTTTGGTGCAGGTAAAGGGATGAATGTTATCTATGTGCACATGGAATCCATTCAAAATTTCCTTATTGATTACGAATTGCACGGTGAAGAGGTTACACCGTTCTTAAATTCCTTAACGAACGAAGAGAATACACTTTACTTTGATAATTTCTTTCATCAAACAGCTCAAGGGAAAACAGCTGATGCTGAATTTATGGTAGCAAATTCGCTATATGGATTGCCTCAAGGTTCAGCTTTTACAACAAAAGGTTTAAATACCTATCAAGCTGCGCCTGCAATCTTAAGCCAGCAGCAGGAGTACACATCTGCTGTGTTCCATGGGAATACAGGAAGCTTTTGGAACCGTGATGAAATTTATAAATCACTGGGATATGATAAGTTTTATGATTCCAGTTATTTTGAAATGAATCCGGATGATCTAGCTGATTATGGTTTAATGGACAAACCATTTTTTGAACAATCCATGCCTTATTTAGAATCATTGCCTCAGCCGTTTTACGCAAATTTTATTACGGTTACTCATCATTTTCCGTTTACAATTGATGAAGAAGAAGCAACGCTTGGAAAGCATACTACAGGAAATAAAACCGTAGATAATTACTTCCAGACAGCGAGATATGCAGATGAAGCTCTAGAACAATTCTTCGCGTACTTAAAGGGAACAGGTTTATATGATAATTCCATTATTATCATGTATGGCGATCACTACGGAATATCTAACAATCACAACAAGGCAATGAAGGAAGTAATCGGAAAAGAAATTACCCCGTTTGAAAGTGCGGGATTGCAGCGTACCCCTTTATTCATTCGTGTACCGGGAATGGATGGCGGAGTTAACCATGAGTTCGCAGGACAAATTGATCTCCTTCCGACCCTTCTTCATTTGCTGGGTATCGACACAAAGGAATACGTACATTTTGGAACAGATCTACTATCTGAACAGCATGATGATCTTGTTCCATTTAGAAACGGAGATTTTGTGAGTCCTACCATCACTTCTGCGGACGGCAAATATTATGATTCAACTACTGGACAATTGCTGGAAGAAGAGCGATTAGAGGAAGCTAAAAAACTCCAGGAAATTACGGAGCAAAAACTGGCACTCTCAGATAAGGTTGTAAATGGGGATCTGCTGCGCTTCTATACTCCTGAGAATTTTACTCCAGTTGACCGTTCTCAATACAACTATAATCAGTCTAAAGAGAAAAAAAACAAGGAATAGTGCAGAAGCAAAAGACTGTCAGGTGATTACTTGACGGTCTTTTGCTTGGGAATGCTTTTTCTATTTAAATTGGCGATAAAACTCTTTTTTCGCGTCCGGAGACATAAACCCCATTCACCCTCCAGGCTATAAAAAATCCTAGGCTCAACCCTTTTTATTACGATCCCAGTCCATCTCTGCTTTACCAGGTTAAAATAGGGTTCTCCATTCCCGTAGTAACACATGATAATTCAACAAAATAAACTTAGATAAAGTAGTGATATGATACTCTTGTATTGCTACATTTTTAATAAAGAGGAAAAGCCTCAACTTCTCAAAATGAAGTTGAGGCAGTGTTTTCTATTTATTGATTATCCCATTGTGATATTACTTCTCTTTCCAAAATCTCTGAAACACTTCGAGCTGCCATTTCGAACACCCTTTCAGCTGCCTCTTTTTCACTGTAATAGTTCAGGAAATGTTTAAACCAACCAATAGTCGATTGATGTTCGAACAAGGGGCCATGTGTAGAAATATAACTTTTTAAGCCCTTATTGACTTTGTCATCTATTAAAGCTCTTTCGTAATCATCATTCACATTATTTTTTAGTTCATTCCACTTCTGCCCCATTTCAAAAAGTGTAAACCCTCTTTTGCTCCATCTCCAAAAGTAATAATTACGCCGCTTTGTTTCTGTATATCGTTGTTCGGTAAAAGGTTGGTCACCATAATTCTCTTGATCCATTGCTTCTGAAATATTTGCTATTTCTAAAGGAAGGGTGTGAGTAGTCTGGAATAAAAAATTTTTCAATTCATTTTTTTCGGATGGCTTTTCAATATAGGGATTTCCCCAATTATTTTCCTTGATCTTTTTAAAAACCTTATTTTCGATGTAAATGTCAACTAATGGGTCCACGTGTATCCGGGCAGATAAAATTAAAGAGTAAAGATAATTAATAGTTTTAAATGCAGCAGTAATTTGAAGGTCTTCAACATTATCCTCACGAAGCTCCTTTTTCTGAAGCCATCTGGTAGTTCTCCATACACCATAATGTGAAAAAGTGAAAATAAGCAAGTAGTTGTTTAAATTCGGATTCAGGCTACAGAGAAGACATATTCTTTTTAGATCGTATTCTAAGCAGCTTCTTGTCTGGGGAATCTTATCGAAATCAAAATAATGAATTTCTCGTTCATCCCAAAATTGTTTTAAAGGCAAGCGAACAGAAAAGTGATATTTTTTCCTTAATAGGAAGCAACATTCTTGTAATCGCCTATTGTATTGAAGGTTATTAATCATAGATTTAGTCAAATATTTCATTAATTTAAATCTCCTTTTAAAGCAAAAAAAATAAATTCAAAGGAACTCATTTCACTTAAAAACAACTTATAATACCTTATCATAAAAGGCGGAATATTTGAAATTTTATTGTTAACCCATCTAGAAATTAAGGGTTTTTTCTTAATTTCTATAAAAATATTTCAATGTATCTGAGATTATAAGGGCATACCGGAGGTGATTAACAATGGGAAACAACCTATTAACGGTACCTGAGGTAGCTAAAATATTAAGTGTTAGTTCCGAACGTGCCTATTCGCTAGCGAGAAGAGGAATACTTCCAACAGTAAAAATAGGAAGACAAATTCGTGTTGATGAAGGAAAACTTAATGATTGGATTGACAAAGGTGGCTCAGCACTGCAAGGAGGTTGGAAGCATTCAATTAACTAGTCGTATGAGGTGATGTTCCAATGGACTATATCCCGGGTGGATACGTAATGCTTGCAAGAAAAATAAGAGGTTCTCCTTTATGGAAAAGTTTAAAAGCAACTCATCGCCTAGTCTTGATCGAACTTCTGCTTCAAGCACAATTCCAAGATAATGAAGTTGTTCGCAATGGCGAAATACTTTTCCTTAAAAGAGGACAAGTTGCCACTTCATATCAACAGCTCGTAAATGATATTGGAGACAAGGATGTCACAGTAAAAGTTGTGCGTAACGCTGTTGGAAAATTGGTAAAACACAACTTTTTGACAAAGGACGAGGCAAAGAGTAGGGCAAAGAAAGGTTTGCTTTTAACCATTGTAAATTACGAGGTTTATCAGGATCCCCAAAATTATGTGGCCAAAGAAGTGATCAAAGAAACCGGCAGTGTCAGGGCAAAGCAAGGGCAAAGCAAGGGCAAAGCGGGGGCAATAAATAATAAAGAAAAAAAGGTGATAAATGAAAATATACCTTATAGCGAAATTATTCACTTTTTAAATGAAGCGGGGAACAAAAATTTTCGTTCAACTGGTAAACACACAAGAAGTCTTATCAAGGAGCGATGGAATGAAGGTTTCAGGTTAGAAGATTTTAAGCATGTTACCAAGGTAAAAGCAGAAGAATGGCTTGGTGGCCAATATGAAAGTTATTTGAGGCCGGCCACACTATTCGGGAACAAATTTGAAGGTTATCTGAATCAACAATTGATTCATAAGTCGAAGCGACCGGGGAATTTGGAAGCATTAAGAGAGGAGGCCATGAAGGCAGATGAAGAGAGTGGAAGTGATTGATGTTTTGGAACATTTGACACTGATTTATCCTAACAGGTTTGAAGCAGACCAAAAAATGGTTGAGGCTTGGTATTTTCATTTGAAAAGTTATGACAAGGATGCAGTTATGGCAAATTTGCTTGATTACGCAAGGCATAATCGTTATCCTCCGACAATTTCTGACTTAACATACCAGGGTCGAAGCTTAACTGATTTCGACTATAAAAGAATTTTCGGCAGCGGGGAGGAATAATGTGTTTCGGAGAATTGAGCAACAGATACAAAATGAACAGTTTTTCTTAGGTTCAATTTTACAGGATTGGAGTTTAATTGAAGAAGCATCTTTGCAGCCCAAGCACTTTTATCATAATCAGCACAAGGCATTATTCACCAAAATGTTAGAACTAAAAAAACAAGGTCAGCGAGTAGATTTATATGTAATGTCACAGCTTGGCGATAGTGCAATTGATTCGTTTGGTGGGTTCTCGTATTTATCCGAACTTGCATCTTGTGTTCCCTCAATCAGCATTTTCTATAAGTATCAAGAACAAATCTATAGTTTTTGGATGATTCAGCAGGCAAAAGAATCTGTAAACAAGTTTTTAGAAGAAGCAGAAGATGTAATTGATCCCATTTTATTAATGGAACTCCTTGAGAGGCTAAGTGCTCTTGAATTAGACATCGTTAAAGGCAGGGAGTCATTTAGAGAACTTATGGCAGCCCGCTATGAAGAACATCTCAGCAGCCCTGAAAGCGGTCTTAGTGGTGTAGATACTGGGTATCCAAATTTGAATGTTTTAACGGATGGTTGGCAACACGGAGATTTAATTATTATAGGGGCCCGGCCTTCTATGGGGAAAACAGCATTTGCGCTAAACATAGTGCTTAACGGCTGTAGAAAGGACAATATTAAAGCAATGTTTTTTAGTCTTGAGATGTCTAAAGAACAAATTGTTGATAGATTGATAGCACTTGCAGGGGAAATTAATCTTATGAAAATGAAGAATCCGAATAAACATTTTTCACAAGATGATTGGAATCGATATCACAGGGCGGTAGCTATATTGGATAAATTACACCTCGAGACCAGCCTTGAAAACTCAGTTCCTGCTATGAGGGCTTTAATCCGCAAAAGCGTTAGGGAGAATCGCAACAAAAAGCACGTGATCATAATTGACTTTTTAACGTTAATAAAACCAACCAAAAGAGGGACAAGCCGTCATCATGAAATTGAACAAATTGTTCTTGATTTAAAAAGAATGGCAGTTGAATTAAAGGTCCCCATTATTGTTTTAGCGCAACTGAGCAGGCAAATTGAACAACGCCAAGATCGGCGGCCTTTAATGAGTGATCTTCGAGAATCAGGAGCAATCGAACAAACTGCAGATATGATACTTTTTCTTTACCGGGACGATTACTACAATCAATCGGAAAAAAGGAAAGGAATAACGGAAATCCATGTGGCCAAGAACCGTAATGGAGCAATTGGCAAATTGGAAATGCGTTTTATCCGTGAAACAAATGTTTTCAAACCGCTTAATGAATTGAGAATAGGAGGGCGTCATGAATAGCTGGCATGTTTATGAAATCTTAAAAAAACATAACGGGAATATATGTTTAAGAGAATTAGAGGATAGGTGTGTAACCATATCCACACTGGAATTATGCGAAGGAATTCATGAGTGGCTCTTATTGCGAAGAAGAGAGTCAAATATGGAAAACACAATATAAAAAAGAGGCCTTCCCTCAGAAGGATGGGGAGAGCCGCAATCAGTTCTTTTACCTAAGTAAATATTAACACAGGTTTTGGTGCTTAAAAAGCCTTATCTAAGTAATTCCGGAGGTGATAGCATTGCCATATAAAGACCCTGAAAAACGGAAGGCTTACGATCGAGAATATAAAAGGGTGCAAAGGGCTGGGGAGTCAAACCCCAGTCAAGCCCTGGTACCTCTGTCATTTAGACTAAAAACAGCCCAGGACATACTGTCTTTATTAGAAAATCAAATTAATGCAGTCCATCAAGATAAAACAGCGGGAACCTTGGAAAAAGCCCGGACAATTGGATACTTAGCAAGTATCACTTTAAAAGCTGTTGAAATTTCAGATATGGCTGCAAGAGTTGAGGCCCTCGAATCTGTATTAAAAGGGAGGATGTCAGGGTGAAGTCCCTTACGAAGTTATATAACAAGTTAACACCCTCTGAAAGGTTTAGGCTAACGCTTGATGCCTTGGCAAGAGATGATGAAGTAGAAGCAGAACGGTTAGCAGGAACTTGCCCACATGGAGTATACAAAATGAAAGATACAGATTTTACTGATTTGCTGGAGGGGAGCCTCAAAGTCATATTAGTTTTCAATTGTCTGTGGTCAGAAGCATATTATGGATATATCATTGCGGATCAGTCTCTAAAATATCACCTGGAATCACTACAGGGGGTTATTAAGCATTATGTTACAGGGGCAAATCAAAATTGGAATGAAAGCAACAATAGAAAACCTCCATTTGATATAGAAGGAAGGGCGCCAACTGAAAATGAGATTAATGAGATTGCTTTGATGGGTGCATTAGAAAAGATACCTAATTCAATACTTGATCATTTTTACTGGACAGTTGGCCACGTAAAAGGGGTATATGAAGGATTCTATGAATTCTGTAGCCGAATAAACATTCAACCCGAGATATTGGTTACAAGTTGGTATGCCCCATTAATGGACCAGCTTAAGACCGTCGAGGCCTTATTAGATGGGGATATTGAAATAAATCAGGAATCAAAAGAGGTAACAATGAAGGTTTTGTCTCAATATCTGAATGGAACAGTATATCCCGAAAAGGAGAGGAATAATTATTAAAAGTATTGATAAGTATCCAGATGTGTTAAATGTCGAGGATATCCAAAAGATTTTAGGAATTGGCAGACGGCAAGCCTATGAATTGGTATCTTCAGGGGAGTTCCATACTGTTAGAGTCGGCAGAAGAATAAAAGTATTTAAGGCCGTTTTTGTCAGCTGGCTTTATGGAAATGACATTGACTATGGTAATAATTAACAACCGCAATTGCACTATTGATTGCGTTAATGATTTAAATATATATTTAAAAGTGGCATACTGTCACATCTCAAAAAAGAGATGTGCTTAAAAGGCACTCTCATATCCAAGTAAGAGAAAAGTGCTATTTCCGTAAAATCGGAAGTAGCACTTTTCTCTAAAATTAAGGAGAGAGATGCAAGTGAAAGGATCTGTAAAAAAGGAAGGGAAAAGCTGGTACTATGTTTTTTCCTTGCCTAATGCTAATGGCGAACGTAAGCAAAAGAAAAAAAGGGGATTTAAGACGAAAAAAGAAGCTCAAATGGCTTTAGCAGAAGCAATCAATGCTGTTAATAAAGGGTCTTATATCGAGCCTTCTACAGTTCTTTATAAAGACTATCTAGAACAGTGGTTTAAGACAAAACAAAACAGCATTGGTGTCCAAACCGCTAGAGTTTATAAAGACCATCTCAATGGCAAGATAATACCCTGTTTAGGAAAGGTAATGTTATCTAAACTTACAGCGATCCAGATACAAACCTTCATTAATGGTCTTTCCCAGGCCGGATTAAGAAGCTCGACAGTAAAAAAGACGTTTGAAATAATAAGAAACTCACTCGAACACGCAGTGGATTTTGAAATGATTCCTAAAAATCCTGCAAAAAAGGTTAAGCTGCCAAAATCAAATAAAAAAGAAATGAATATTTGGAATGAAAATGAAGTGAATTGTTTCCTTGAGGTTGCGAAAAAGGATCCAATTTATATAGTTTTCATATTGGCATTAACAACAGGAATGCGGCAGGGCGAGATATTAGGTGTGCGTTGGAAGGATGTTGACTTGGAGAAGGGGCTAATAAATATCCAGCAAACATTAAGCCATGATGGAAAAACCTTTTTGAGTGGAGCAAAAACTAAATCCAGTTTAAGAACGATAAATTTGTCATTGGCGACAATAAATCATCTTAAACGGCGCAAAAGGATTGTTTCAAAAGAAAAGCTGAGCTTGGGTCCCGAATACCAGGACTTTGATTTGATAGCGTGCACGCAACATGGGACGCCATTAAACCCCGCAAATGTAAGAAGGTCGTTTAATAGGCTAATTAATTTAGCAGATGTTCCAAAAATACGCTTTCATGATTTAAGGCACACTCATGCAACCCTGCTTCTTTCAAAAGGTGTGAATGTAAAAGTTATTTCCGAACGATTAGGGCACAGCGATATCAAAGTAACATTGGAAACTTATTCGCATGTCCTTCCAACCATGCAAGAAGAAGCTGTTAAACATTTAGACGAAATCATTCGATGAGTTAACTGTGACCAAAGTGTGACCAAAAGTGCATATTTGGCTTAGGTTTTTACAAATTAGAAGGCATAAAAAAAGGAGAAAAGCCTTCTATATCAAGGCTTTCTCCCTTTGTTTTCTGTATGGAGAATAGGGGGCTCGAACCCCTGACCTCAACGCTGCCAGCGTTGCGCTCTCCCAGCTGAGCTAATCCCCCGGGTGGTTGGTACAAGAAAAATTATAACCACATCGGAGTCTGCTTGCAAGAGGGATTTTAAAAAAATTTTCAATTTTATTGCATGCTGTCAATTTCCATGCATTGAACACCCTTAATATTCGATACGCTGTAATATACATCCGTGGTTCTTCTTTTATAGTCAACCGCTACAATGAGCTGGACAAGGTGCTGCTGTTCTTCCTCCAGATCTTTTATCCGAATATGCTTGATAGATATGTCGAGATCCTTAACTGCCGGGATGATGTCGGCGATGTTTGCTTTATCCTTTACTTTCAGCTGAAGAGTAATTTCTTTTTCCCTTAATTGTCGAGGTCCGATTAAGCCCATTACCAAAGGAACTACTTCGACAGAGATGATGAGCAAAGCGACTCCAGCCATAGCTTCAATATAGAATCCAGCTCCAACTGCAATGCCGATGCCAGCCGCTCCCCAGATTAAAGCTGCGGTGGTTAGTCCTGAGATGCTATCATTTCCTCTTCGTAAAATAACACCTGCACCCAGGAAGCCTATACCTGAAACGATCTGTGCTGCCAAACGAAGCGGATCCATCGTTATGTTGATGTCATCATTCCCAGGGAACATATAAGCTGATTCGATGGATACAATCGTCAGCAAACAGCTGACAATTGAAATAACCAAACTTGTTTTTAAACCAACAGGCTTTCTTTTTAATTCCCGCTCAAGCCCAATGACGAGGCCCAAGACAGCTGAAATCCCCAATTTCATTAAAATTTCTATCTCTAAACTGCTCATGCTATCTCCCGCTTTTTTAATGTATTATATATCCAATATGATTTCATTTAAATCCTTAAAAAGAAAATAATAAAAGCATAGTAAAAGTTCAACAGTACGTTGTAAAATAGTTTATACCCTAAAATTCAGGAAACAGAAACAAGGAGTAATGAAAATGTCAGATACAAAAGTAAACCCTTATGTCGCTCTTGCGATTGGTGTTATTTCCGTCTCCACATCGGCCATTCTTGTGAAAGTATCCAGTGCTCCATCAGGCGTAATTGCCTTTTACCGGCTCTTTTTTTCTGTCCTTTTCATGTTGCCTGTATTTCTTATAAAATATGTTCCGGAACTTCGTCTTATTACAAGGCGGTATTGGATCTACTCAATCATTGCCGGTGTGTTTTTAGCATTCCACTTTATTCTTTGGTTTGAATCGTTAAATTACACATCAGTAGCAAGTTCTACTGTACTCGTCACCCTGCAGCCACTATTTGCTTTTGCGGGAACGTATTTCTTTTTTAAAGAAAAGTTTACCTGGAAAGCGATCTTAAGCGGGCTATTGGCTATAGGCGGAAGTGTCATTATAAGCTGGGGTGATTTCAAAATAAGCGGTTCTGCTTTATTTGGGGATATCCTGGCACTCATTGCCTGTGCTTTGGTAACGGCTTACTTGATGTTCGGGCAGACTGTGAGAAAAAGACTTTCGCTTATAACTTACACTTTTGTTGTATATAGCATAAGCACTGTTACATTGCTGTTGTATGTACTTATCGTACAGGAGCCATTATTGCCGTATGGAACGAGTGATTGGGTATATTTTATTTTGCTGGCCCTCATTCCAACATTGCTTGGACACACATTGTTTAATTGGTCGTTAAAATGGCTTAGCACCTCAACCATCTCCATGGCCATTCTATTTGAACCAGTTGGTGCCGCTGTATTAGCTTATTACCTCCTGCAGGAGTCGGTTGTTTGGACCCAGTTTCTTGGAGGATCCATTGTAATAGGAGGAATCTCTCTTTTCTTATTGGATGAGAGAAGAATCCGCATGAAGGAATTAAAGAAAAAAACAACGATTTCCGGGTAAGGGGAGAAACAATGGCTGTTATTCGCAGAGCGATGTTGAAGGATGCAAGAGTTATTGCAGAAGTACATGTGAAAAGCTGGAAGGAAACCTATAAAGGGATTTTGGATCAGAATTTTTTAGAAAACCTTAAAGTTGAAAGCCGTGAAAAACTTTGGCTGGAATCTCTCGGTACCAAGAGAGAGAATGAATTTGTTTTTGCAGCAGAAACTGAAGAAGGAAAAATTGTTGGGTTTGCATCAGTGGGCCCTGAGCGGTCGAAACGGTTTGATGCAGATGGTGAGTTATACGCGATCTACCTTTTAGAAAATTACCAAGGAAACCAGATAGGAACCAAGCTTTTTTTGTCTGGTGTCAAAGAGCTTTCGAAAGCGGGATTCAGATCTGTCCTTGTTTGGGTGCTTGCAGATAATAAAAGCAGGCAGTTCTATGAGAATTTCCATCCGGAGAAAGCAGATGAAGAGGAAATAACGATAGCGGGCACAAGATGTGTGGAAGTTGCTTATGTGTGGAGTGATATAAAAGGTCTTATTAATAGTTTAGAAAAAAGTATTCAATAAATTTCTTTATAAAAAAATCTCCCGCAAAGTGGGAGATTTTTTTATATAAATACATACGTTAGTCCGGAGAAAATAAATGCTGCTGTAACCGAAAGTATGAAGGTGCCCCCATAGACCTCTTCATCGGAATTCGCTATTTTAATTCCTTCTGCATACGCATAAGCAAACAGATATACTGCCATGATTACTGATAGATATAGTGCTGCGGTTTCCAGCATAATTCACACCTTCCGTTTTAATAGTAGAGTTAATAGATTTTATGAAGTTTAGACAAAAACTATTACTATTTCTTAATTCCTCTAATGGGTATATGGATAAAATATAGTGTGGAAAAAGTGTATAAAGTTATCCACATCTTGTGTATAACCTTGTTGACAACTTATATTAAAGGGAGTGAAAAGTGGATAAGTATGTGGGTATATGAGCGAGAACACTACTAAATTGCGTTCTTACCTATATAATGTTAGTGGACGGCAGAATAGAACAGTGAAAAAACGGAATATTTATTCAGAGGTTAAATCAAGAAGTTGAGTTTCTGATGAATAACATTATATAGAGGGAAGAATGAACGTTATAGTTTATATACCTAATTAATAGAGAAGTAAACTTTTTTCAAAAATTATATTGCAAACATTTCTTATGCATGGTATATTAATTCTTGTCCTCAGCGAGACAAGTTAAACAACTTAATTCACTTAAAAAAGTTGTTGACTTTTAATCGGGTGACATGTTATATTAATAAAGTCGCTTCTGAGCGATAAGGCAAAATATAACAAAGAGAAAATTGATCTTTGAAAACTGAACGAACAAAAACGTCAACGTTAATTCTTTAGTCTTTTTTGAAAAGACAACAGCGGATCGTCGATTAAGAACGCCACGTCCTGTGGCAACATCGACGTCAACACATCCGTGTGTAAATGAGCTTAATCAACTCTTAT
>NZ_JAGGQS010000077.1:0-10491 GCF_018613175.1 Bacillus sp. ISL-47
ACGCACTACAGGAATGCTAAAGGGTGCTTTTCTACAATAAAGTATTTATTCCAAAATCGGACGCTATTGTAGAATAAAGCTTAAACGACTTTATTGTTATAATTCTAAGCGTAGTTAAGTTTTCTGACATCAAAAATTTAAATAACTCTATTTTTAGCCCCGTCCTAAAGTTAGGGCGGGGTTATCCTTGTTTGAGCTTTTAAAATAAATAACATTATTGTCTTCCACACCATGTTTGTTACAGTATTTTTTCAAAAAATTAATCATTCTTGCATATTTTCTCGATATTATCCGGTTAAACTGCTAATTACAAATAGGATTAAGAGGTGAAAACCCAATGGAAAAAATTGAGGCAATTGATCGCATAGCCTTTGAATTAGGGCCGATTACGGTCTATTGGTATGGACTAATCATAGGAACAGGGTTGTTTTTAGGCTGGCTTCTTGCGACAAGAGAATCAAAGAAACTTGGACTGGATAAAGATATTTTTGCTGATCTATTATTGTGGGCAATTCCTGTATCTATTTTGAGTGCAAGAGTATATTATGTAGTTTTCGAATGGGAACATTATGTTGCTGATCCCAGCGAGATTTTTGCGATATGGGAAGGGGGCATTGCCATTCATGGAGCATTAATCGGTGCAGTATTAACAGCTATCGTTTTTGCAAAAAAAAGAGGTGTTTCGTTTTGGAAACTTGCTGACATTGCGGCACCGAGCCTTATTCTTGGCCAGGCAATTGGAAGATGGGGTAATTTTATGAACCAGGAAGCGCATGGGGGGGAGGTTACCCGTTGGTATCTCGAAGACCTTTTCCTGCCAGAATTTATCATTAACCAAATGTATATTGAAGGAGCCTATTATCATCCAACATTCTTATATGAGTCCTTATGGAATATAACCGGATTTGTCATTTTGATCATGATCAGGAAACTTCCTTTAAAACGCGGAGAAGTTTTTCTTTCATATATTATCTGGTATTCTATCGGCAGATTTTTTGTAGAAGGGCTCAGAACGGATAGTCTGATGCTTACAGAATCTTTAAGGATAGCTCAAGTCCTGTCCATAAGTCTCATTATAGGAGCTGCTATCTTAATTTTCTTAAGAAGAAAATTTGGGAAAGCTGGTCATGGCTATGCTGATGGGATTAATTAATCTGCAAAACCCGCTCAAGTATACTGTATTGGTGCCAATTGAATTTCATTGTTGATAAACGTACTGACTAAGTTTGCAGTTTTTGTGGAGTTTATTAATAGGTTGAATGGGTAGAATTGAGGATAAGTAAATATAAATAAAGTAAGAAAGTGAAGTTTATTTTGAAAAAATTTAAAAAGGAATCCTTCCATTTTAAATATATTCCTAGTCTCATCAGATGTTCAGGTTTAGAGGGTAAATATATGGAGATGGGTCTAGATGGTATGGATTATGAAAATATGGAATTAGAAGAAGAAAATTGATAACGTGAATTCGTTTAAGAATTGAAAGATCAGTTATTTTGTAAATACTTTGCTGTCTGTATTCAGACAGCTTCTTTATTTTTGAATAAACGGAGGCAACAAATGAAGCTTAAGAATCTTATTTCAGTCCTTGCTGAATCAGTGGAATATGTACCTGACATTAAAGTAAATCAAATTCAATTCAAATCAAGAGATGTAAAAAAAGGAGATGTTTTTGTTGCTATAAAGGGATTAAAGCATGATGGCCACAGCTTCATAAATGAAGCAATTTCGAAAGGAGCTGTCGCTGTTGTAGGTGAAGAAGATTATTATCCTCTTCCTGTTCCCTACATCAGGGTTCAAGATACAAGAAAAGCTCTTGGGAAGCTGGCCAAAACACTATATAGTGATCCTTCATTGATGCATAACATGATAGGGATTACTGGAACAAATGGGAAGACTACAACAGCCTATATGTTAAAACACATATTTCAAACTGCTCAGGAGTCCTGTTCACTCTTCAGCACCGTTTCAAATTTTGTAAACGGAACTGAGCTTATGTCTACTGCAACAACACCTGATATACTGGAATTAAATAAAATGCTGAGGGTGAGTACGGATAAAAATGTGGTGATGGAGGTTTCATCACATGGACTTCATCAAAAAAGAGTAGAGGGCTTGGCATTTAATTATGGGATTTTCACTAATCTTACTCATGATCATTTGGACTATCATCAAAATATGGATGAATATTTTAATACAAAAGCGGGATTATTCAGCCTTATAAAAGACAATGGAGAAGCTATAGTGAATTCAAGCTGTCCATGGGGCAAGAAATTAATTAATCAATTGAAGAGCAAACAACAATCCGTATTTTCTTTTGGGACTTCGGAAAATGACGATCTTCAATTATTAAGGACTGAATCTGGAGTTTCAAAAATAAGAATAAAGGGATCTAATGTAAAATTGGCGATCAAAATGCCAATGCCGGGGCATCACAACCTGCAAAATGCACTTGCGGCGATACTTTGTGCGTTGCGTGCAGGAGTAAATATCCAGGAAATAAAAAAAGCAGTAGAAAGTTTTCCTGGTGTTTCTGGTCGGTTTGAAGTATATCGTTGCCAAGGAGTTAACTTTGTCTTAGACTACGCGCATACCCCTGATGGTTTGGAAAACCTTTTACAGACCGTCAAAAGCATGAAACATAAAAGAATTGTACACATATTTGGATTTAGAGGGAACAAAGATGTGACCAAAAGGTTGGCGATGCTTGACACTTCTGCTAAATATTGTGATGAAATTATATTAACGCTCGATGACTTAAATGGTGTTTCGAAAGAAGTAATGATATCAGATTTAGAAAAATCAGCAAAATACCTTGGAGCGAGAAAAACCCATTTGATAATAGATCGGACAAGAGCCATTGAATATGCGTGGAAAAACTCAGAAAAAGGGGATCATATAGTTATAACCGGCAAAGGACCTGAACCGTATGAGCAGGAGTTTGAGATTCCTGCCGATAACGATGCAGGAACGATCAAATATTTATTTTCAAAGAGTTATAATACTTCTAAAGTTTAAGTGATTTTCAAGTAAGAACTGCATGAATAACCAGTGGATTTCTTATGAAATCAGATTTTATTAATGTACGAAAGCCTATTTTAATACAATGGGCTATCGTACTTTTTTATTGTTAACTGCACATTTTCTTGATAAAAATATGCGATAATACTTTCTAGTCTTTTATCTCAACGTATATATTTTGAATAGACCCATAGATTTTCTGTTTTTTTCTATCAAAATGACCTTATTAGCAGTACAAAGAATAATGAAAAGAGGGATTGTTTTCCATGGGATTACTAATAAGGCATTTGCTTATTGGATCGGTGGCAATATTTTTGATCTATATATTTCTATTAAGCCGTTCTGAATGGAGTGCTATGCATGCTTGGAACCGGGCCTTTGCTGATGTATCGCTTCTTTTTCTCGTTATAACCATTATGATTGGACCGTTAAGCCGATTTCATACCCTTTTTGCCCGCTTTTTACCTTGGAGAAGAGAACTGGGGATTTGGTCTGCCATTATGGCTTTACTGCATGTATATATACTTTTCAAGGGCTGGTTTTACTGGGAACCGATCAGATTAATCATTGGCGTAAATCAAGAAACAGGCCAGCTTTCATTTGATCCCGGTTTCACTCTTGCAAACCTTGTAGGTACTGTGGGTCTGGCGTATTTGCTTTTATTGGCTTTGATTTCAAATAATAAAGCAATTGAAGTACTAGGAAAAAGAGGATGGGACTACCTCCAGCAAAAAAGCGGAACTCTGTATATTTTAATTGTATTACACACGGCATTCTTTCTCTTCTTTTTTAGATTAGGCAATAATAACTGGGTGCAAAAGCCTTTTCTAGTAACTGTAACAGTTGTTTTCGCGTTGCAATGGATTGTTTTTATTCAAACTGTCCTAAAAAGCAAAAAAAGAAAACAGTAGGCCGGGGGTTTTGAAATGGGATACTTAAGAAAAACCAACTGAGGAAACAAAAAATGAAATTATTATTGATTTTTAATAGTTTGGCTGCAGCAGCTCTAACGCTAATTCTCTTATTAGGAAAAGAAGAACTCTCAAAAATCCGAAGTTTGATAGTTTCAGAAGCTCCTAAAGAAGTCTTCCAGAACCCTGGTGAGGTGCAAGAATATAAAAATGAAATTGTAAAGATAAAGGATCGAGTTCTACTCAATGCCCCCGTAGTTAAGCAGTTTCCCGAACTTCCAAGAGGGTGTGAGGTGACGAGCCTTGCTATGCTGCTGCAATATAAAGGGATTGACACGAATAAAATGACTCTTGCAGAAGAAATCAAAAAGAATACTATACCTTTGAAGAAAGAAGGAGGCAATATTTTTTGGGGGCATCCAAATGATGGATTTATTGGGGATATGTATTCATATGACAATCCCGGATTAGGGGTATATCATAAGCCCATAAAGGAACTAGCTGAAAAGTATTTGCCTGGACAAGTAATAGATTTAACAGGCAAAGAGTTTTCCGAGCTTATGATTTTTCTTTCGCTGGACATTCCAGTCTGGATTATTACGAATACGACCTATAGAGAATTGCCGGAATCAGCTTTTGAAAAATGGAATACACCTGATGGTGATATAGATATAACCTATAAAGAGCACTCGGTACTAATAACTGGATATGATGAAAAAAGTATATATTTTAACGACCCTATAACCGGGATAAAAAATAAGGTTATGAACAAAGAAGACTTTCTTAGAGCCTGGAGGCAAATGGGGAGTCAGGCAGTGACCTACCTTCCTGAATAATGTTTTAGGATGATTATATTAAACTAATGAACAGCGAAAAAGTTTTGTAAAGTTAGGAGTGTTAATATGCTTGGTGTTAATCTTATAAAATCACTTTTAAACAAAAAGCTAGTCCTTTTTTATTTTGCAGTTATATTATTTTGGCTAAAAACGTATTCAATTTACAAAATCGAATTTAATCTTGGCGTAAACAATGGGATGCAGCAGTTTTTACTGTTGCTCAACCCGGTAAGTTCAACACTGTTATTCTTAGGTATTGCTCTATTATTTAAAGGAAGAAAACAGCATTGGGTGCTGCTGGCCATGAATTTTGTACTAACTTTCTTCTTATATGCTAATGTTGCCTATTACCGTTTCTTTAATGACTTTATTACTGTTCCGGTTCTCTTCCAGACACAGAATTTTGGAAAAGTAGGCGGCAGTGCGGCTGCTCTTCTAGAGCAAACTGATATCCTGTATTTCTTAGATACCATCTTGCTGCTCGCTTTGATTCTTTCCAAGAGCCTGAAAATGCCCGCCCGATTATCGAGAAGATCTCTAAGTAAGGTGTATCTTGCGGGGCTATTGATACTTGGAGTAAATATCGGACTGGCAGAAGCAGATAGGCCGCAATTACTGACTCGAAGCTTTGATAGAAATTATCTTGTAAAGTATCTTGGAGCTTATAATTTTGCCATATATGATATTATCCAGAACACAAGGTCCTCAGCCCAAAGAGTCATGGCTGACAGCAGTGATATTGCAATAGTGGAAAACTACACATCATCAAAGTATACAAAGCCTAATCCAGATTATTTTGGGGCAGCCAAAGGTATGAACGTTATTTACATCTCCATGGAATCATTTCAAAACTTCCTAATCGGATATAAGCTTCATGGCGAAGAGGTAACACCATTTTTAAATGCATTGGCAAAAAATCCAAACACGATCTATTTTCCGAATTTTTTTCATCAGACCGCACAAGGCAAAACGTCTGATGCCGAATTCCTAATGGGAAATTCTTTGTATCCCCTTCCTCAAGGGTCGGTATTTACGACTAAAGCTCAAAATACGTATCAGGGATTACCAGCTATCTTAAAAGATAAAGGGTATTATTCTGCGGTTTTCCATGGAAACTACAAATCGTTTTGGAATCGGGAAGAAATGTACAAGTCATTAGGTTACGATATGTTTTATGATGCCACTTATTATAATATGAGAGAGGAAAACGTTATTAACTACGGGCTGGAGGATAAACCGTTTTTTAAAGAGACAATTCCTTATTTACAATCGATTCCTCAGCCGTTTTACACGAAGTTAATCACGCTGTCTAATCATTTTCCATATCCAATAGATGAGGAAGATCAGTCGATTGAACCTGCAGAAACAGGCGACAAAACGGTTGACGGTTATTTCCAGACCGCCCGATATTTAGATGAAGCACTTAAGCAGTTTTTTGAGGATTTAAAGGTTTCTGGTCTTGATAAAAATACTATGATCGTTATGTACGGGGACCATTATGGTATTTCAGAAAACCGCAAAGAGGCAATGTCAAAGGTCATGAACAAGGAAATAGATGACTTTGAGCAAACTCAGCTGCAAAGGGTGCCGCTTTTCATCTATGCACCAGGCCTGAAGGGATTTGTTAATGAAACATATGGGGGAGAAATTGATGTACGCCCGACTGTCTTGCGTTTGCTTGGCATTGACACAACACATCAGGTAGCATTTGGAACAGACTTATTATCTAAAGAAAGGGAGGAAATTGTCGCATTTAGAAATGGGGACTATATTACGGAACAGGTGACATCAGTTAAAGGTAAAATCTATGATAATCAAACAGGACAAATCGTAGAGGATACTACACCTTATCAAAAATATTCAGATCTTGTTAAAAATGAATTGGAGTTATCTGATAAGGTAGTATATGGGGATTTGCTTCGTTTTCACAAACTAAGCGGAATTAAGACTACGGAGAAAACAAAATTAGATTATACAAAAGCCGAGCATTTCAATGAAGATTGGAATGATGTGCAGAAATAGTTTTCAAGGGGGATTGATCCCCCTTTTTATATTCATACTTTCTGCATATTTTAGAATATATATTGCCTTTTTAGGTAAGTTTTTATACACTTTAAATCGTAATGATTACTATTTAAAGAAATTGAGGAGGAAACACTTTGTTTAAATCAATGTGGCTAATTCTGTTTGCTATTGGCATTTTAGCCCTTGGGGGATGCAGTCAAGCAGCTCAAGAGGACAAAAGTATTCAAACAGCTGATGAGAAGATAAAAATTTACACGACTATTTTTCCACTTCAGAATTTTTCAGAGAAAATTGGAGGGGAATTTGTAGAAGTAGAAAATATTGTTCCAGCAGGATCTGATGCTCATTCCTTTGAACCTACTACTAAAACCATGGTCCAAATCGCGGAAGGGGATGCATTTATCTATCTAGGAACGGGAATCGAAGGGTTCACCGATGCAGTTATTAGTGCGGTGAAAAATGAAGATACAGCAATTGTAAAAGCATCAGAAGGCACCCCTTTAATTGGAGTTCCGGAATCTTCTGAAGATGAACATGAAGAAGAAAATGATGAGGAGCATGCCGGTGAAGATGGAGATGTTGATCCTCATGTTTGGCTTGATCCAGGCAGATCCGTGCAGCTTGCTGAAAATATAAAGAATGCATTAATCAAAATTGATCCCAGCCAGCAGGATTACTTTGAGAAAAACTATCAGGCTCTTAAGGATAATTTAGAAAAAGTAGATTCTAAATTTGAAAGCATGGCCAACGAAGCACAAACTAAAACCTTCATCGTTGCCCACTCTGCCTACGGTTATTGGGAAGATGCATATGGCTTAAAGCAAATAGGAATTAGCGGTCTTTCTCCAAGTGCTGAACCTTCTCAAAAACAGCTTGAAGAAATCGTTAAGACCGCTGAAAATGCTGAATTAAAATATATCCTTTTCGAACAAAATGTCGAGAATCGGGTTGCTGAGGTTATTAAAAGAGAACTTGGTGCAGATACTCTGACACTTCACAATTTAGAATCATTAACAGAAGAAGATATTCAAAACAATGAGGATTATATAAGTTTAATGAATAAGAATATTGAAACATTAAAACAAGCATTAAACAGTAAATAATGTTTATCAAACATTGTTTGATAAAGGCTTTCCTATTTAGTTCCATTATTGTAATGAAACATAAAAATCTTTAACAATTAACAGCCTAATCGCAGAGTGATTTAGGCTGTTCTCTCTTTATTACATAAATAGTTGTTGGGGTTTGGCATATAAAACCACAGAGTAAATATTTAGGTAACAATGTGCTTCTCTTTTTAAATTCTGGTTTGGGGAACGTTTAGAGGTTTTAATAACCTTTTAGGAGGTATATACCCATGTGAAATAATTTAAAGGAGGAAGAAAATGACCAGCAAAATTTTAAAAATTTCAGGGTTAGGTTTGGTATCCCTAGTACTCGCTTTTTCAGCTGGGGGAGTTTCTGCAGATGCCCACAATACGGGAGTCAAAATGCAAACCAGTGCTCAAGTAAAAGAGGAATCGAAAGTTGAGAGAAATTTAGATAAAATTAAGAAAAAATTGAATGCTATTAACGTTAAAATAAAGGAAATTAAAGCATCCCTTAAAGAACCTCCCTTAACTGCTGAAGAGGTAGAAAGATACAAGGAATATAAAGAAGAAATTGGCGATATACTTAATCGTTTAAACGCTGCGGAAAACCATTTAGAGGGCTTAACTAAAAATCCAGAAAAACCAAATGCTTCCGCAGAAGAGATCGAAGAACTGATTAATAAGGTGCACCTTAATGCTTTGCAGGTCAAAGAAACAATTGAAGCTCATTTTGCTGAGACTATGTCAAGTTCAGGTGAAGTTCCTGATGAACTTAAAGAAGCTGAGAATCCAGCTTTTGAAATCGGCAGTCAGGCCATAATTGAAGCAGACCATATGCCAGGCATGAAAGGTGCGGTAGCAACCATTTCAGGGGCATATGAGACTATAGCTTACTCTGTTACGTATTATCCGACAACTGGAGGGGAGCCGGTAAAAGATCATAAATGGGTCATCCATGAAGAAATAGAAAACGCCGGTGAAGAGCCTCTTGAACCTGGTACAGAAATTACCCTTAAGGCAGATCATATGGAAGGTATGGATGAAGCAACAGCAGTTGTTGAATCAGCGGTAGAAACTACCGTCTATATGCTGGACTTTACTACTACAACAGGGGAAAAAGTAGAAGACCACAAATGGATCATTGAAGGTGAATTATCACCTATTGAATAAAAGGTATTAGATTTTAAAAACTTTTTAGGAAAGCCGATGTATACAGTCCTTTTTATTGTATATATTCGGCTTTTTTATTATAGGTAATAGTGCATGCCCTATTAGAGACGGTTTTGAAAATATTGTAAATTAATAATATCCTGATTATAAATTGATTTTTCAGGCCCCCGTAGGCTTTCACTCATCCTGAAATCCCTATTCAATTTTCTTTTACTTTTGCTCTGTGCCTGATCCTGTTAAGAGAGTTGAAGGAATTGAATAGAGTATGTAAGCCGGGTGGGAAGTTTTTATGATTGAACATATGAGGAGTAGCAACACTGTTGCAGGAGTGTTTATGGACCTGCATAATCCACTAACGGTCAGGGTTTTGGGTGCCGATATATTAAATAATGTAGATTTATCAGGACTAGTACTCGTAGGTAATATTCCATTAGTAGGTAAAGTAGTCCGAAAACTGACTTTAAGGCCAAACAAATAACAAGCACCTTTTCTTAGGAGTCTATGTGAAAAATATGCATTTTATATGCAGTTTATTTACTTAATGCCGGGGTAACCTATCTAAAGTAAAGAAAAACCCAGAAAGGATGATTCTATGTACAGCCAAACTTACGAACAATGCATTCAGGCATGCCTTGAATGTATGGAGGCTTGTAACGTTTGTTATGATGCATGCTTTCATGAAGAAGACTTGAAAATGATGGCAGACTGCATACGAATGGACCGTGAATGTGCCGATATTTGTGCTTTTGCTGTGAAATCTATGCAATCAAACAGTCCCTTCGCAAAACAGATATGCCAATTATGTGCGGACATTTGTGAGGCTTGCGGCAACGAATGCAAGAAACATCAACATGAACACTGTCAAAAATGTGCAGATGCATGTTTTAAATGCGCAGATGCTTGCCGCCAAATGGTATAATAAGCAAAAAAACAGGCACGTTGGTGTCTGTTTTTTGTTTGCCATAGAAAGGAATTTAGAGATATTAATTAAAAACTCTTTTTTATTGCTAGCTTCAAAAAACTCCAATTTTTATTTTTAAAGTGATAAAAAAGAGTTAATAGAAATGGAATGGTTCTCTTTTTTACTGATTTTGCTTTTTCTTGCAATGATGTTCCTATGTTTAAAACATCTAGGGGGGAATTACAAGCATCAATTTCATGCTTCTCATAAATTAAATAATAAACTAAGCAATTTAAAATAGATAATCAAAAGCTGAGAAATGAAATTGCTGATCTTTTCTTGAGGGCTTAATTCTAATATTCTTCTCAATAATAAAAGTACAGTATAGCCATTTTTAAATTTTAATATGCTCCTTAATGTATTAAGAGAGTCTAAAATGTGATATTCATCGCATTATTTTATAAAAAAATGGCTCTATTATATTTTTAATAGGATTAAAATCAGTTTCTATTCTATTATTTTTCTTTTGTTCATATATT
>NZ_JAGGQS010000078.1:0-55091 GCF_018613175.1 Bacillus sp. ISL-47
ACCCCCTCCTACTCGATTATTTAGAGAAGATGCTGTTATTGTTAACGACCTGTAATTCTTTTGTCGTCTCGTTCATTTCACTTTTGCAAATTGGACAGATAGGTACTTGGCTGCTTTTAAAATTGTCTCTCACCCAGCAGTTACAAGATTCTGATGAACATTCCCAAACCTTAACTTCCTCAACCTTAATTTCTTCCATATTCTTTCTGCCAAATCCCATTGCCATATTCAGGCACCTCCCAATGAGTAAGACCCTATACCCAAAATAAAAATCACTTGCTATATAAAGGGGACAAAAATACCAGCTCTATATAACAAGTGTTTACGGGCAATATTATATTCTTTTAACTAAAAATAGTATAACATATATAGGTTAACCTGTCAAAAAGATATACTTTTTAGTTAGTTTTATAATAAAACCATAATTATACTCAAATTAACAAACAGAGTAAATACTATCATCCTCTTCTGGGAAAAGTGTATAATGACTTGTACGGCAGGTTATGTTTATGTAGGAAAGGATGGAGGCCATGAACATTACAGGATATTCAGTTGAGTACATAAAAGATCCGACAGGCATCCTCTCGGGTGACCGTTATGAATTCTTTTTAGATATCGATGTGGATGAAGAAGACGAATTGTATTCAGAAAACGGCATTAAATTAAGAGTTCTTTTCTTTAAAAAACAGGAGGACGAAAAGATTCTAAATTATCACTTTCTCGAAAACCAGACAGGAAAGGTTTTAGAATTCGCGTTGGATGAAGAAGAGGAGAAAGTAGTGTCCCATTTTTGCAGCGAAAACATATCTCAAGCTGAATAAAAAGAGCAGGGTTTTTTCCCTGCTCTTTTTATATGTATATTATACCTCGATTTTCTTTCCTTCTTCTGAAATGTGGTACATTAAGTGGGCTAAATGTTGAATAGGTGTATACAACTCTTCATCCTCATTCTGATCATTTTCCTCATTAAAATCCAAATCATTCAGGTGAAGTGCTGTAAATTGATAAAAGTCTTTTAATTCAAAAGCATAGCAAGCACTCGGCTCGTCCTGGTCTTCTTCATATTGCAAAACCATGTAAGATTCTTGGCCATCATTATCAAGGCCATCAAAAAAAATAAAATAGCCAATGTTGGTATCCAACTCAAATAAATGCCTCGTTCCGCCCTCAGTGTATTGCTCAAAGTCTTTTTCACTTAGTTTTTGAACATGCATAGGCTGCACCTGATCTTCATTGTGGAAATTTACAGTAAAAGTTTTCATGGATTCTCCCCCTCTACTCATCCCATGCTAACATAAAGAATATTATATTCCTATTATTACCCTCTCTAAAAGGCAGTAACCCAATTTAGGTCTATTCGTTTGTAATTTTTTCCTATATGATATGTAAGAAGTAACTTAGTCAGATTAATTCCAGGGAGGCAGAAAGATGTGCTGGCAAATAAACAATTAGAAGATATTAGATCTCTGCAGCAAATATGCGAAGCGAAAGAAAATATTGAGTTAAAGCTAAATTGGGATAGCTTGCGAAACAGGCCTGATGGGCAGCAAAATGACTTTTTCCAATATGATGATAATGGTAAATTACTCGGTTATCTCGCTCTCTACACTTTCGGAGGGCCTATGGAATTATGCGGAATGGTTCACCCTGATCACAGGCAAAAGGGTATTTTCAGCAAACTGTTCAAGGAGGCAAGGAATTCGCTGGAAAAAGCCACCAAGTTGCTTATAAATGCTCCAGCCAACTCTCGATCTGCAAAAAGCTTATTAAAATCCTGGCCCTGCACTTACTCGTTTTCTGAATACCAAATGAAACGCCAGGCAACCAAGGTATTAGCAGAAGTAAATCCACAAGTAACTTTGCGAAATGCAGTTGATAGCGACCTCAAATTCATCAGTTACCTGGATTCTGTCTGCTTTAATATCCCCGAGCAGGAGGCAATAGCTTTTAATAAAGAAATTTGGGCTGGAGAAAATGAACCAACCTTTATCGTTGAATACGTTGGGAAAGAGGCTGGGAAAATAAGGATTCAAAAAGTTGATGATGCAACTTGGATTTATGGTTTCGCCATCGAACCCTCTCTGCAGGGAAATGGAATCGGCAGAAGCGCACTTTCACAAATTGTTTTGAATGAACAAAACAAAGGGATTGAAAGGGTGCATCTAGAAGTAGCAGCTGAAAACGAGCATGCACTGGGCTTGTACAAATCATGCGGATTTGAGCCATACGGCACCCAGGATTATTATGAATACAACCTGAATAAACTTTAGCAGTCCGGAAAAAGGGCCTAAAGTTTCCCTTTTCAAACTTTTGAATCGTAAAAGATATGCCTGAGGTGCATTTTATCTTCTATTTCCATAATGCCAAATGAATATTGCGGCTGTCTGCGCTTATCTGTGGGCGAACCCGGATTAAATAGGGTAAGTCCACTTTCATCTTTATTGACCGGAATATGCGAATGCCCAAATATTATGCAATCCACTCTCTCATTGCCAAAAGCCGCGATACTCCTTTTTTCCGTGGTTTTTCCCTGCCCATGTCCATGAACGACCCCAATTTTATAGCCTTTTATCTCAAGCAGCAGGCTTTCTCTAAAAAGTCCGCATATCTCTTCGCTATCGGTATTCCCATATACGCCTTCAACAGGGGCAAAGGTCTTAAATTCATGATATACATCAATAGTCTGCCAATCTCCGGCATGAATAATTAAATCGCAGCCATTTAATTCCCGCATAAGCACACTCGGGAGCTTCTTTGCTTTTTTAGGCATATGGGTATCCGACACAATTATAATTTTTATGGGTGCTCCTCCTCCTTAACTTTCCCATTGTTTAGTTAGCCTGCCTCTATTTCAAAAAAAAAATAAAGGAGCCCCTTATTAGCAAGGGGCTCCTTTATTAGCATTATAACTTTGTTACATTAACAGCTTGAGGTCCACGTTGGCCCTGCTCTATGTCAAAGTTAACTTCTTGGCCTTCATCAAGGGATTTAAAGCCTTCTGTTTGGATTGCAGAGTAATGAACAAATACATCTTCTCCGCCTTCAACTTCAATAAAACCAAAACCTTTTTCTGCATTAAACCATTTTACTTTACCTGTTGCCATTTTATTTCCTCCTAATATCTATAACTCACAGGATGAATTTTACCCTGCATTTACTAATATGGGTAAATTAATCAGATTTTATAATAGGATGTTCAAAAAGTCCTTTAAAAAAAGATGTAAGTACCTTTTGCACTCTTTTTGAAAACATCTTCATATTATTTGCTGCGATTTTTGCTGCGTCTGTCTCTTCCGCCTTTAAAATCTCTTCGATCCCTGCTGCCGGTTCTGGATCTGTCGCCAAATCTTCTTCCGCCGCGGTCACCGCCGCCTTTAGGCTTTCTCACACGGATAGGTTCAACAGCAGTCAATTTAACAGGTGTCACATCAGGACCCTTTGTCAGTAATTTTAATGCAGCTGCCAGCATCGTAACAGAATCGGTATCCTCAAGAAGCGTTTCTGCAGCTCTCTTAAAGTCCGCATGTTCACCTTTATCAATAACTTCCATTAATTTGTTGATGGTAGCCTGCTGGTTGCCTTCAACCACATCCTTGAATGATGGTACCGGCTTTTTGGTCATTTTACTTTTTGTTACACTTTCTATAATTTTCAAATGATCCGTCTCTCTTGGTGAAACGAAAGTAATAGCCAGCCCTTTGTTTCCAGCACGTCCGGTACGACCGATACGGTGAACGTAACTTTCTGGATCCTGCGGGATATCAAAGTTGTAAACATGGGAAACACCGGAAATATCCAATCCACGGGCAGCAACGTCTGTCGCAACCATAATCTCGATTGTCTGCTCTTTAAAACGGCGGATAACCTGGTCACGCTTTGCCTGAGGAATATCTCCATGAATTCCTTCGGCTGAATATCCCCTTTTAATAAGACCTTCTACTACTTCGTCTACCCGTTTTTTTGTTCTGCCAAACACAATCGCCAATTCCGGAGATTGAATATCCAAAAGGTTGCAAAGCACATCAAATTTTTGCTTTTCATGCACTTCCATATAATATTGTTCAATATTTTTTACAGTCATTTCTTTTGCTTTTACTTTAACCATTTCAGGTTCCTGCATGAATTTTTCAGCAAGAGACTGAATTCTCCTTGGCATTGTAGCAGAGAAAAGAAGGGTTTGGCGCTCACCTTTAATTTCACTAAGGATTCGTTCAATATCCTCAATGAAACCCATATTAAGCATTTCATCTGCTTCATCCAAAACAACCATTTTAATGTTACTTAAACGGATTGTTTTTCTTTCAATGTGGTCAATTAGCCTTCCAGGTGTTGCTGCAATGATTTGCGGGTGTTTTTTTAGAGCTCGAATTTGGCGATTAATATCCTGTCCGCCATATATCGGAAGGGTTCTAACCCCTTTTACCTGTCCAATGCGATTTAATTCTTCGGCTACCTGGACAGCAAGCTCACGCGTTGGAGCTAGCACTAGGCCCTGAATGCCTTCATTAATGTCGATTTGTTCTAAAAGAGGTACTCCAAATGCAGTTGTCTTTCCTGTACCGGTTTGCGCCTGTCCGATCATATCCTTGCCCTGCATACCGATAGGAATCGCTTGTGCCTGTATTGGTGTTGGTTCTTCAAACCCCATATTGGAAAGGGCTTTTACTATTTCATTACTTAAACCGAAATCTGAAAAAGTTGTCAAAATAAATTTTCCTCCTTGTACTAAAGCCTTTTTAAAAAGACTGTAACATTTAATTTTGATGACGTTCACTACGTTACTAGGCTTTCCAGTTTGTATCTCTTTTTTACATTTCCAAATGTACTAATTTTAAACTTTATTTTGTAAGTGAAGTAAATTATATAGAAGAAATGAAAAATATTTTATTCCTAAAAAGCAGTTAGATGGGAAGAATCTGTTTTGAGGAATGCATGCAGACTACAAAGTGGATGAGTAAAATAACGTAAAAAGGTGATGCATGATTAGACATGCATCACCTCATTTTAAGCAAGATTATGCTTTTGTTACGTTAGCAGCTTGAGGTCCACGGTTACCTTCAACGATTTCGAAAGTTACGTCTTGACCTTCTTCTAAAGTTTTAAAACCTTCAGTTTGGATAGCGGAGAAGTGTACGAATACATCTTGACCTTCTGAAGATTCGATGAATCCAAAACCTTTTTCTGCATTAAACCATTTTACTTTACCTGTGTTCATTTGTGTTGCCTCCTGAAAAATTGTTTTTCACTATAATGTACCATATAAACTTAAACATAAAAAGTCGCAGCCACAAGAAATGAGGATGAACGATCGCCTACATTTCTTTGCAGCTACGACTTATCCAAAAAGTATATAACGAACTTTACAGCGTTAACCTAATAATAAACGACACATAGTCATAAGTCAATCTTTTTAGCAATCATTTTCAAATAGTGACAAATTGACTATTTGCGCCTTCCTTCTTTTTTATCCCTTTTTCAGCAGCCTGAACTGTATGCTTTAAAAGCATGGAAATGGTAACCGGCCCTACTCCTCCTGGAACAGGAGTAATAGCAAAAGCTTTCTGGTGGCAGCTCGTGTATTCAACGTCGCCTATGTTTCCTTTATTATAGCCTGCATCAAGAACTATAGCGCCTTCCTTGATCCACTCGCCTTTTATGAAATTGGGCTTGCCAACCGCAGCTACAACGATATCAGCTTGCTGAAGGATTTGCGGCAAGTTTCGGGTGTGTGAATGGCATGTTGTCACAGTAGCATTGCGATTAAGAAGAAGGGCAGAGACAGGCTTTCCCAAAATCGGGCTTCTGCCCACAACAACCGCATGCAGCCCATCTGCACCAAGCTTGTAATAGTCCATAATCTCTAAAATGGCCGCCGGTGTACAGGAAGGGTATTCGCCAAATCCGAAGGCGGTTTGTCCGTATCCCAAACTAGTAACACCATCAACATCTTTTTCAATAGTAATCGCTTCGAATGCTTTCCGTTCATCAATATGACCAGGCACTGGATGCTGCAGAAGAATTCCATGTACTGACGGGTCTTCATTTAATTCCGTTATTGTCTGAAGAAGATCATCCGTTGCAATATCCTTTGAGAGGTGAATACGCTTTGAAATAATTCCGAGCTTTTCACAGGCATTGCCTTTCATTTTAACATACGTTTCCGATGAAGGATCATCCCCCACCAGAATGGTTGCCAGGCACGGCTGTACATCGAGCAACCTTAATTCGGCGATTCTACCTTTCAGTTGTTCCTTCACATGATTTGCTACAACGATTCCATCAAGTATAAGCTTATTTTCCATGTATTTCCCTCCAGATACGGAAAAGCGCATTGTAAGGCTGACGGGCTTCTCCATTTATTTATGAAAAAAGAGACAAGGGAATCCCTTATCTCTGCCCAGACGACCGGCTATACATAGACGCAGCTCCCCAGCGGTTAATTCCGCATTGTCGTCAGTCACTGCGATTTGGCTTACTTATTCTAATAATGCCATCATACCACAAAATACATATGTTTCAAGTTTTTTTAAGCTAAATGTTCGTGTTTTCACAAAAAAGCTGTTTTTCGCAAACTTTGTTGCTTTATAAACAAGTAGTGAGGCGAGGTTGATTTCGCTCCAGGATGCTCAGCGAACGCGGGGCGGGCGGTGCCTCGGCGCTCAGCGCCTGTGGGGTCTCACCTGTCCCACTCCTCCCGCTGGAGTCTCGCACCTTCCGCTCCAATCAACCAACCCTTATTTGTCAGTTTTTCACATAATCTATTTAAAACAACAACCATTTAGAAAACAGCCAAAAAAAGTGAATAAATAAGGACAGCACAAGAAATGCTGTCCTTTATATTGATATATTTGAGTTATTAATTATTACCTAAAACAATGAAAGCCCTTCCTCTCTTCCATCCTTGCGGCTCCTTGACCGCGCCAGCGGGAATCAGGTATATCGGTATGATCCGAATCGATGCTCTCTGAGATTTCAAATAAAATGGTAAGAAACTTACTGAAGTAAAAAAACGGAGAAGTGTCTGGTTTATAGAAGATGATTAAGAAGAAATTCGGCATAAAGCCGTCCACACAAATTATTTCTTAATTACAAACACATGCCTACTCTTTTAAAATCCTAAAGAGCATTAAACATAACAAAAAGCCGGACTTCCACACAAAATGAAGGAGCAAAGGCGCCTACACTCACGTGAATTCACGACTTCAAAATTGTACCTCAAATACTTCAATACCTATACTACCTCATAATCTTTTCTCTGTCAAGATAAAAACTTGTCACCTATTTAATGATCTAAACGGTTACGGCTTGCTAATCTTCCCCTTTGTATTCAGTTACATCAAAATAATCAGTTGTATCTTTATAATCATTATAATCAATATCCAGATCATGAAAAAAGCGATGCAGCTTAATGAGATTTTCCTTATCCTTGGAGCCGCTCCCGATTGCTTCCGCCAAATTGCCTATTGTATCCAAGTCATGCTGCAAATCTTGATTCTCAGCTGAAAGGCTGTTTAACGCGCTTGATATTAAATCAGCTTGTTTCCGCTGTTTAGACCAGCTGACAAAACGGTCCCTGCCCCAGCCTAGTGTTTCATTATAATAGGTATGGTTCGTGGCAATAAAATCCCCTAAATCACCGTACATCAAGTCCTGTGCTGCCATTTCTGCTGTTTTGGAACTATTTTGCTCATCCGCAGTATTCTGCTCATTGTTTAAATACACAAGAAGGCTGTATGCAATGGCTATGGCAAAAATTATGCCGATTATGGAAATAATTGGGCTTATTTTTTTATTTTTCAGCAATGGTAAGAGCCTCCATTTTCTTCTGTTGGTTTTATTGGAAACTAAATGGATTTTCTTTCGTAAAAATTGATAACAAACCTAATGGAAGGGGTGAACAAGTTTGGGCTATGGTTTCTTTGATATGTTTTCTATCGCAGAATTTCTGTTCCCCTTATTCTTCATTACTATTTTAACCTTCATCTTTTTTCAGATTTTTCGTGGCATTAAACAATGGAGTGAGAATAATAACCAGCCTGTGCTCGATGTCTCGGTCACAATAAAAGCAAAACGACTCAGGTGAACAGGAATGCCCATAGCAACGGAGAGCATGTACACCACCATACCTCTACTCGTTACTTCATTACTTTCGAAGTGGACAGTGGTGACCGTATGGAGTTCCATGTAAGCAGAAAGGAATACGGGCAGCTTTCTGAGGGCGATTAATAAGATTTCAGGGTACTCGCTTTTTAGGATTTAATAGATGGCAGTAGACCTCCAGGAGGTCTTACTGTACATTCTTTATTTTTCTTGCTCTATTAAGTAAAACCGGATTAGATTATCAAGTGTTTCATGCAAATCAGAAAAAGTAAATCCCAAGCTTTTCACCCTTTCTGTACTAATCGACCAAGAACCCGGCAAAGCATATGGTGAAGCATTATTTGAATCGATTTTATCCGTTACAAATGCTTTTCTAAGTGTAATGTTTTCAATTTTATTTAAGAGCTCATTTAACGAGAGATCTCCTTCGCTACCTGGATTAAACGCCCCGGTGTAAGCCGTCTCACCAATCCTGTATAAAAAATCTGCTGCTTCACCTGATAATATAAAGCTATACCGCGCTTCAATATCATGAATTCCGATTGGCTCCCTATTCTTGACTTTATCAACATGAAACTTGAGGCGGTTTGTATAATCATCTTTTCCGATTACAATCGGAAATCTTATGAAAGATGTTTTAAACCCTTGTTGACGTAATAGTACTGCTTCTGCAGCACGCTTTGCTTCCTGGTATCCTTCGTACCCCTTATATTCATTTCTTGGTTTATATGTAATAGAATATTTTTCGGGCTTAAAATCTCCTTCTTTATGATTTGTCCCAAAATCATAGACAGCCATTGAGGATGTAAATATATAATGCGCCACCTTTCCATCTAAAGCCTCTGCAGTGTCCTTCGCTTCCTGTGGGGAAAAACATGATTGATCATACACCAAATCCCATTTCCTCCCCGAAAAAGCATCAAGCTGTGATTCCTTATTTCCCCTGTCAATAGTCAAGCGTTCCACACTGTCACCGAATGAATCTTTTGTAAGTCCTCGGGTAGCTATTGTTACATTCTTCTCTTTACGTAGCAGCTTTTCAACAAGCCTTTTTCCAAAAAATTGTGTACCGCCCAGAACAAGTATGTCTTGCATTAAGAGTTCTCCTTCTTTGCAAATGTTTTCCATACTATTTCTATACAAAGTGGCTAATTCCTTCATAAGAAAAAAAAAGCCCTTAACATAGTTAAGTTAAAGGCCATTGTCCGTATTGGCTTGGGAAAGGAACACCTCCATAAAATCAATCACAAACCTTTCCAAATCTAGTTCCATCGCGATGTTATCAAGTGTTTCAGGTGGTTCCTCGTCAGGTTTTGGCCTAAAGTCTGCCATACTTTTGCCTTTTGCTCTTCCAAAAAGCTCAACCGTTACCCTTCGAGGTATATACTTTACCAAATCAGGTTTTGTTAGCACACTTAACACCAAAACGTCATGCAGCGGAGCACCCTCTATTCCAGGAACTAATTTTTTATAAGCTTCATAGTAATAATCATATGCAGGCTTGATTAACTCTTTAAAGGGAGACTGGGTATTATTTGCCAAAAAATCGATGGTTTCTGGACGTATGATGGCTTTATTAGTCACGTTTAAAGGAAAAAGATATATGTTTTCTGCCTTTTCCATGACTGAATTTGCTGCAATCGGATCTGCATAAAAATTTGCCTCAGCCTCTGCTGTGACATTTCCAGGTACAAGAAATGCGCCACCCATTAAATAAAGCGCATTAACGTCCTTATACGCATCCTTTCCATAAAGTATAAGCGGCAAAGCCAGATCTGTTTGTCTTCCCAACCCTACAATTACAAGATTATTTTTATATTCATTCACAATCTGAATAACTTTATTGATATCAAAAACTTCCAAGCCCTCAAAATCCTCTGGCGGCTGTATTGGTCCAAGCCCTTCCTCCCCATGAATTTCAGGATAGAAAACAGCTGTCTCCCCAGACAGTGGCCCACTGGCCCCTGCAATGATAGGAATGTCTTCCCGGCCGGCGAGTTTAATTAAATAGGCAGTGTTGTTGATGGATTGCTCTTTCGTGATGTTTCCGTAAGCACTTACTACACCAACAACATTAATTTCGGGATGCTGGAGTGCATACATCAGCGCAAGTGAATCATCGACTCCCGAATCAACAAACATCAAAACATTATGCATAGGCCACCTCCACAACATATCTAGTCTATAGTATGCCCTTGGAATGTCCAGTTTGTTAAAGAATATTCTACTTTAAAGAAAGCTCTCTTCAAAAAAGATTATTGTTTTTAAATAGATTTGGGAATAAAAACATGGATAAATAAGTTGGTTGATTGGAGCTCTTGCATTCCGCTCAATCAACGAGGTGCACAAAAAAAACAACAATAAACTTACCAGAGCCAAAGAAAAAACTCCCCTAAAAGGAGAATTTTTAATTTTGATCTGCGGGAATCGCAGCAAATCGGATTTCCTGATTTAGCTGTTGTTCAAAATTCTTTTTTTCTGATGAATCCCATATGAAGGCATCGGCCATATATTCTATAACCTTATCTTGATAGGTTCTTACGGTTTCGATGTCAAAGAGAAGAGCACCTGTTCTGCGATTAAAGAAATCGACAGGCGTTGCTGCCATTTCATGGTCAACGGCATATTTCAGCTTTGCCCATAATACAGTTGGCAGTCCAAACTTCTTTGCATCACTTCCTTTTTCCTCAATCATTTTAAAAATAATAGGTACATTTGAACCGTACATTTTAACGAGGTGAGAGGACTCTTCTTTTGTTAAGCCTATAGCTATCCCTTTATCTATCTGGAAACCAATAAATTCTTTAAATTTACCTGAGCCCCCAACGTTCCCGCCGGAAATAGGCAGATTCTTCGTTACACTGCTCGTGTAAGTCTGCTTAAATTCCTGTTTGAATTTGTCTGCAAGCAGATCGACAATGGTCTCGGCCATTTTACGATACCCCGTTAGTTTGCCTCCTGCGATTGTCAGCAGTCCTGTTTCTGATTCCCAAATTTCATCCTTGCGGGAAATTTCAGAAGGGTCCTTTCCCTCCTCCCAAATAAGCGGACGTACTCCAGCCCAGCTGGATTCAATATCATTTTCTGTAACTTTTACAGAAGGAAACATAAAATTGATAGCGTTTATGATGTACGTTCTGTCACTTGTCGTCATTTTCGGGTTAACAGGGTCTGAATCATAAAAAGTATCCGTTGTGCCCACATAGGCTTTTCCATCTCTTGGTATGGCAAAAACCATCCTTTTATCAGGTGTATCAAAATACACTGCCTGTTTTAAAGGGAATTTCAATTGGTCAATTACAAGGTGAACCCCCTTTGTCAACCGCAATGTTTTGCCACTCCTGGAACCATCTTTCTCACGGATGGAGTCAACCCAGGGACCAGCTGCATTGATGACTTTCTTTGCTTTTAGTTCATGCTGCTTGCCTGTAAGCTGATCTACAGCCTCGACACCGCACACTTTACCCTTTTCGTCATATAGCAGCTTTTCAACTTTCAGATAGTTAACAGGCACGGCCCCCTTTTCAGCAGCAGCTTTCATCACTTCAATCGTTAACCGCGCATCATCTGTCCGATATTCCACATAATAACCGCCGCCTTTTAATCCTTCTTTTTTAACAAGCGGTTCTTTAGCCAGTGTTTCATGCACAGATAGCATGCTTCTGCGTTCAGATTTTTTAACTCCTGCCAAAAAGTCGTACACTCTTAAGCCAATCGAGGTGCTGAATTTGCCAAAAGTACCGCCCTTATGCATTGGTAGCAGCATCCATTCCGGTGTGGTTACATGCGGTCCGTTTTCATAGACGATAGCACGCTCTTTACCAACTTCCGCAACCATTTTTACTTCAAATTGTTTTAGATATCTTAAACCGCCATGTACCAATTTGGTAGAGCGGCTGGAAGTCCCTGCTGCAAAATCCTGCATTTCCACAAGTGCTGTCTTCATTCCCCGCGTTGCTGCATCAAGGGCTATTCCGGCTCCTGTGATGCCCCCTCCAATGATCAGGACATCGAATTTTTCAGAAGTCAGTTTATTTATCATTTCATTACGATTTAAATTTGAAAATGTCATTGCTGTCTCCTCCTTAATGAAAGGCTAGCCTGTATTCTTACTACCCTTTATTTGCAGGGAATAAAAAAGAGACCACAAAATACATTATCGATTAGCCGATAATGATCTTGTGGTCTCTCCGCATCTCCTGCCGAACTATTAACTTGATTTCATTATAACATAAAGAAGTCTATTTGAGTACTTTTATTTAAAAGCGATCGCGGCCTTGACTGCTTTTTTCCATCCTCCATAAAGGACATTACGGACTTCCTCTTCCATTGATGGATTAAATGATTTGTCAATTGCCCATTGTTCAGAAATTTCCTCCTGGGAATTCCAATAACCGACAGCCAAGCCAGCAAGGTAAGCTGCTCCCAGGGCTGTTGTTTCATTAATATTCGGTCTTTCAACAGGAACATTTAATATATCCGACTGGAAGTCCATTAAGAAATTATTCTTAACTGCTCCACCATCTACACGGAGAGTTCTTAGCTCAATGCCTGAATCCGCCTCCATAGCAGATAAAACATCCTTCGTCTGATAAGCAAGGGATTCCAGAGTGGCGCGAATAAAATGCTCTTTGGACGTCCCGCGAGTCACTCCGAATACCGCACCGCGTACATCACTATCCCAGTACGGTGTCCCCAGGCCCACAAAAGCAGGCACAACGTACACACCCTCAGTGGAGTCCACTTTCTTCGCATAGCTTTCGCTGTCTTTTGCATCCTTAAGCATTCGCATTCCATCTCGGAGCCATTGAATAGCAGATCCCGCAACAAAAATACTGCCTTCAAGCGCATATTCAATATTTCCGTTAAGGCCCCATGCAATGGTAGTTAAAAGGCCATGTTCCGAACGGACTGCTTTTTCGCCCGTATTCATAAGCATAAAACAGCCTGTTCCGTATGTGTTTTTGGCCATCCCTTTTTCAAAGCACGCTTGACCGAATAATGCGGCCTGCTGGTCTCCCGCTGCTCCTGCAATCGGGATTTCCTTCCCAAAGAAATGATAATCAACCGTATGGGCATATAATTCCGAGGAAGGCTTTACCTCAGGAAGCATTGACTTAGGAACTCCTAAAATTTCAAGCAGCTCTTCATCCCATTGTAAATCATAAATATTAAACATAAGCGTGCGGGAAGCATTGGAATAATCAGTTACATGCGCCTTACCGCCAGATAGCTTCCAAATCAGCCAAGTATCAATTGTTCCGAATAATAATTTCCCCTGTTCAGCTCTTTCACGCGCTCCTTCTACATGTTCCAAGATCCACTTTACTTTCGTTCCAGAAAAGTAAGCATCAATTAGAAGTCCTGTTTTTTTCCGGAATAGATCATTATATCCTTTTTCCTTTAAATCATCACAAATGCTGCTTGTTTGCCGCGATTGCCATACGATAGCATTATAAACTGGAGCACCTGTTTCCTTATCCCAGACAACGGTTGTTTCACGCTGGTTTGTGATCCCGATGCCGGCAATTTGTTCAGGTTTGACTCCAGATTCTGAAAGGACACCAGCAATAACAGATAATATTGAGCCCCATATCTCATTCGCGTTATGCTCTACCCAGCCCGGCTTTGGAAAATGCTGAGTGAATTCTTTTTGAGCAGTATGCACAATTTCACCTTTTTTATTAAACAGAATGGCACGTGAACTTGTAGTTCCCTGATCTAAAGATAAAATATACTTTTCCATTATAACGCTCCCCCAATTATTTTAAATAATATGTTTTATGCCGCCACTTTCGAAGTATCCGTTTCTGCTGGCTGCTTTTTTCCTAAAGTATATGAAAGAATTAATACTATTATATTAACAGCAATCACTCCCCATAACATTCCGGAAGTTTTGCCTGCGAACATAAATTGGTAGAACACAGAGCCAAGTGAACCTCCAAGGACTGGACCGGCGACGGGTACCCATGCATATCCCCAATTTGACTTCCCCTTACCCGGAATCGGCAGCAGGAAGTGGGCAATGCGAGGGCCTAGATCACGAGCCGGATTGATTGCATAACCTGTAGTTCCCCCAAGGGACATCCCGATAACGACTATAAGAAGACCAACTGCAATTGGGTTTAATCCTTCAGTAAATTGATTAGCTCCTATAAACAGCAAGCCTAATACTAGAATAAAAGTACCAATGATTTCACTTAATAGATTTGAAAATGTATGCGGAATCGCAGGGCTTGTAGAAAAGACAGCAAGCTTCGCACCCTGGTCTTCGGTTTCTTTCCAATGCGGCAGGTAATGCAGGAAAACGAGAACGCCTCCTAAAAAGCCGCCAATCAGCTGGGCAATTATATAGCCAGGCACATCCGCCCAAGGAAAGTCGCCATTAAGCGCTAAACCAATTGTTACAGCCGGATTTAAATGAGCACCGCTAATGGATCCGACAGCAAAAACACCCATAGTTACCGCTAGCCCCCATGCAATGGTGATGACAATCCATCCCCCATTAAATGAGAAGGTCTTTTTTAAATTCGCTCCCGCTACAACGCCTCCTCCAAAAAGAATCAAGATCATTGTTCCAATTACTTCTCCCATAAAAGCAGACATCTTAAAATCCCCTTTCCCTAATGTTGCATCGAAAAATAAAAAAGGAGATCCACGACAGAATAAACCCTGAAAGGCTAAACTGTGTGAATCTCCTAATCTCCGACACGTGAATTAACTTGTTAAATAGAGTATACAAGCCTATGAAAACGTTGTCAATTGCACATCAAATTTATTTTTAAAATTATTTTATGAGAAAATTTCCCATAGTTCCACCTTAGAGGTAGTAATCGCTGCAGCTCCCGCATCAAGAGCATTTAATACTTCTTCTTTTGAACGGATTAGACCGCCTGCAAAAATTGGCGTATTCAAGCGTTCATTCACTTCTTTTATCATCCAAGGCATTGCTCCCGGCAAAACTTCTATATAATCAGGTCTTGTTTTTTCTAACAGCTTATAGCTCTTCTCAAGAGCATGTGAATCAATCAGGAAAATTCTCTGGACCGCGACAACTCCTTTTTGCTTTGCCTTTAGAATGACACTGGACTTCGTGGAAATCAACCCGTATGGCTTAAATTCCTGGCATATATATTCAGTTGCATAATCATCACTCTTAATTCCGTGGATCAGATCCACATGATAGATCATTTTTTTTTGATGTTCTATTGCCATCTGTGAAACATGCTTTAGCTGAGAGATATGAATGTCGAGAAAAACCCCAATTTCATATGGGCACTTCAGGAATTTTTCAAACTCTTTCATGTTTGAAGAAGCAGGCAAAATCTTTTGATTCATTTTTTCCACTCCGTTTCCGTTATTCTCCCTATGTTATAAGGAAAGTGGGCAATTCTCAATACTTATCACAAATTTTTGCGGAATTCATAATATCGAAATCCTATTATCATGATCGTCAGCCATACACCGCCTGCAGCAAAACCTGCAATCACATCACTTGGAAAATGCACTCCCAAATATATGCGGCTTAACCCGATTGCGATTATAAAAAAGCTCAGGAGCAGAACCCACGCAGCCTTCCATCTTCTTCTCTTTGCCAGATGGACAATCATATAAGCAAGAGAACCATAAAAAATAAATGAACCCATCGAGTGTCCGCTTGGAAAACTGAATCCCTGTTCCTCAATCAGCGGCTTAATATCTGGGCGCTCCCTTTTAAAAATCCACTTTAGTAATATATTGAAAAGCGCGCCAACTCCCGATGAAATAACCATAAAAAGTGCTAAAGAGCGCTTTTTAAAAATAAACAGCAGGACTGCTCCTATAATGACAGCAAAAGCCAGCCACTTTACAGAGCCCAGGAAAGTAATCACTTGCATGAGCTCCGTAAGTCGCGGAGATATAAAAGCTTGAACATAGTTAATCACCTGCTCATCAAAACGGACGAGCTCTTTCTCTCGCAATTCATCAACAATCTCAATAAATAGAAACAAAAACACGCCAAGAATAACTGCTGCCGATGCAATATAGATAATTTTTTTTAAAGTTAACGTATTCCAGCTCATACGCACAAATCCTTTTTAGTTATAGGATTACCACAAATTTGGGGAAAGTGAACGTAATTTTGGATTTTTATAAGAAGAAACAGAATTTATATTTATAGGAGGATTAACTCGTTTAACCTCCACTATCTTTTCAAAGGGGTTAATCACGACGATAAACTCCTTTCAGCTTCACTTTTTCAATTCCAAGTACTACCATATCAAAGAGAGAGCAGACTATTTCGTCGTTAATCCCACTGATTAACTATTCATGGCCTTTAGCTCCCTTCAGATTCTCCTTTTCTGTTCTACGGTGAAAAATGGTGCTTACGTTCCGATATTCAAAATCATTTACCTATAAAAAAACCGATTTTACATAAAGTAAAACCGGTTTAGCTCCGCCCCTGAATTAAGCTTGTTTTTTCACTTTTGCCTTTGCTGTTGCTCGTTTCTTTTTAGCTGCCGGTTTTTTCGCTGTTTCCTTTTCGGCAGGCTTTGTTTTATCAATGGATGCCTGCAGGGCAGCCATAAGATCAGTAACATTGGTGGCTGGTTCTTTTTCAACTGGTGTAACAATTTCTTTTCCTGTTCGCTTGGCTTCAATGAGTTCGAGAAGCGCAGTCCGGTAATCATCATTATATTTTTCAGGCTGGAATTCGGAAGTTAACTGGTCAATCAGCATGATTGCAGTATCGATTTCTTTATCAGTTACTTTATCTTCGGCTGGTACATTTGGAACATCTGCCGCTTTGCGCACTTCGTCCGGATAATGTATTGTTTCCATAACCAGTGTATTTTCATATACACGGACAACTGCCAGCTGTTCCTTTGAACGAATAATGATTTTTGCCAAGCCCACTTTTTCTGAATCCTCAAGCGCTTTTCTTAATAATGAATAAGCCTTTCCCCCTCCATCTCCTGGGGACATATAATACGTACGGTTAAAATAAATCGGATCAATTTCCTGGATTTTAACAAAGTCCATAATCTCTACAGCTTTATCTTCTTTTTCCTGTTTTAGCTTTTCGAGATCCTCATCCTCTAATACAACAAATTTTCCTTTGGTGTATTCGTAAGCTTTTACAATATCCTCATTTTTGATTTCCACTTCGCAAACAGGACACGTCTTTTCGTACTTAATTGGCGAGTGGCACTCTTTATGAAGATTTCTCAGCTTTATATCTTTATCCTCTGTAGCGGCATGAAGCTTAATCGGTATGTTAACAAGCCCAAAGCTGATGCTTCCTTTCCACATTGTATGCATAGGAAAACTCCATTCTCATTATGTTTTATGTACTCTTAATTTGTGTTTTAACAATTTAGCACATACCCGAAAAGAATTGGAAACAGAGTAGTTTTTACGGATAAGGTAAAACTAACGTGGACTATCCGCAAGGAGGCCAATTTCAATGAAACCAATGCTTCCTACATTGACTTTTGATGTACCCGAAGGTGAGGAGTGGCTGTTTGAAGCCAAGTATGACGGTTTCAGGGCGATTCTGCACTGGGATAAGGAAATCACCCTGACAAGCAGAAATGATAAACCCTTGTTAGACTTATTCCCTGAAATAAAAGCATTTTTAGAACAAAACAAAGCAAAGTTCGAGCCCTTTCTTCCGCTCACATTAGACGGTGAACTGGTTTATTTAGAAAATGCCTATAAAGCTCATTTTGGTTCCATTCAGGTCCGAGGGAGAATGAGATCAGAAAAGAAGATTGCTGAAAAAGCAAAATCTGCCCCTTGCCGCCTGCTTATTTTTGATGTCCTGATGCTAAATGGAAAGAAAATCAGCAATCAAGAGTATCTTTTCAGAAAAGAGGAACTGGAGGGACTTTTTAAAGCATGTGATCTTCCTATGAAACCTGATGAGACTAATCCGAAACTGATTCAATTAATACCTAATTATCAGAGCTTTAATGAACTATGGGAAAAAGTTGTCCTTCATGACGGCGAAGGCATAGTCGCAAAGCAAACAAAAAATCATTGGGAAGAAGGCAAAAGATCAGCTTTATGGTTAAAATTTAAAAATTGGAAGTATGTCTCATGCATCATTACCGCCTACGAAAAGTCAAATGGCTACTTTTATGCAGGCGTATTAAAGGGTAATAAAATCTATCCGATCGGACAATTTATCTTCGGCTTAAAACCTGATGAAAAACAAGCCTTATTCCAAATAATCAAAGATAATAAAAAAGATGAAGACAGCCGATTTATTTACGTTGAACCGGCGATCTGCGTGGAAGTTAAATATCTGGAGATCTATGAAGAGCAAATGCGCGAACCTCACTTCCATCGATTCCGTTTTGATCTTAAGCCTGATGATTGCACGTATGATAAATTTATACAGCATCAAAAAAATCTGCCGCAAGAAATAGAAATTACACATCCCGACAAGCCTTTATGGGAAACGCCTTCTGTACAAAAAATCGATTATATACATTTTTTGCGGGAGATCGCTCCCTATATGCTGCCATTTTTGAAAAACCGGCTGCTGACCGTAATCCGTTATCCGCATGGCATTTTCGGAGAACCTTTTTATCAGAAAAATTGCCCGGATTACGCACCAGATTTTGTAGAAACACAAATGTCCGAAGGCATTAACTATATCGTTTGCAATAATTTAAAGACGCTTCTTTGGCTCGGAAACCAGCTGGCATTTGAATACCATATTCCATTTAAAACGATTCAAAGCAAGGGTCCAAGCGAGATTGTATTTGATTTAGATCCGCCTTCAAAGGATGCCTTTTCCCTTGCGATTAAAGCCGCTTTATATATTAAAGAGGTGCTGGATCACTTGGAGCTGATTAGTTTTATCAAAACATCAGGCAATAAAGGCCTGCAAATATATATCCCATTGCCTGAAAATACGTATTCCTTTGATGAAACGCGCCTGTTTACTGAATTTATAGCCGAATATCTTGTCACCAAAGATCCAGATTCCTTCACAACTGAACGAATGAAAAAAAAACGGGGCGGCCGCCTTTATGTGGATTATATCCAGCATGCGGAAGGGAAGACGATTATCGCTCCTTATTCAGCAAGAGGACACAAAGCAGCAACCGTTGCCACCCCTTTATTTTGGGAAGAAGTGAATGAGCGTTTAACGATGGAACAATTTCAAATACCCAATCTTATGAAACGGATTAACAGTGGCGGGGACCCCTTCCAATCGTATTTTCAGACAAAAAATATTCAGAACTTCTTTCCGGTGCTCGACTTCTTAAAGCAGCAGAAAAAAAAAGGATAAGGCATATGCCTTATCCTACATCCATTCCTTTAAAAATTGCTGCGCAAATTCCTGAAGCTTTGCATACTGTTTTATTTCATCTGCGAATTCCACTTTTGGCGAAAGAGTAAACTCTGCCGGGTTTTCCATATTCACATCCGCATCAGCGCGATATACGTAGCTGGCATTCCCGATTAAGTCGATATACTGCCTGCCATTTTTCTCATGAACGACACAGCGTACTTTCCCTCCGTTATTATAAACTTCAACGGGTTCCTCTATTTCATTAAGGCCATTCATGCACGTAACAAGAGTTGAAGCGGACATTGCCGTTCCGCAAGCATTGGTAAAGCCAACGCCCCGTTCAAATGTTCGGACATAAATATGGCCTTTTTTTAGCGGTTTGACAAAGCTGACATTTACTCCATCAGGAAAGAATTCATTCGGTCCGTTCAAATATTCGCTAATATTCTTTTGCAAATCGGAGGAAATATGCTCCGTATCAACTATTGAAACAAAATGAGGATTCGGTACTGCTAAAGCTGTAAAAGTTAATTCCTCAGAAATTTTGCTGAGTTTTTCATTGATTAGTGTTTCTTTTTCAAGATTAAGCGGCAGATCATCCAACTTAAAAGACACCGGCGAAATCTCTACCAGGTAGGTCGGAATATCTTCATAAATATCATCCTGCTTTTTCACCTGAAGATTCGCTTTCATCGTCTCAATGATCGCTTCTTTCAAACCAAGGAGCTCACATACATAACGGGCCACACAGCGCAGCCCATTTCCGCACATGGAAGCTTCAGAGCCGTCCGGATTGAACACTCTCATCCGTGCGTCTGCCTTTTCACTTTTCAATACAAAAAGAATACCATCAGCCCCAAGGTCAGTACTGCGGTCACAAAACGCCTTTGCCAGCTCGGCCCGCTGTCCTTCTGAAAAGTCATATGTGTTAGATATTTCATCTATAATAAAGAAATCATTTCCTGAACCGTGACATTTAATAAGGTCGATCTTCAAAATAAAACCTCCAAACCAATTCTGAATAACTTATAGTAAGATTGCCATAAAACCGTTCATTATTCAATAATAGTTTTCTATATTATATTAATAATATACTATTTGGAGAATATGATTCTCATGTTGCATCCAAGAAGGTGACTGTCATAAACACTGAGGTTTATACCTTTAGATTTTTTATCCTGAAAATTTAGGATTTGGAAGAAGGAAAAAAGTGCATATTCTAGAGATTGACTGCCTTCCGCTCCAATCAACAGACTTTTGTTATAAAAGAAGCCTGCAGAAAGTTCCCCTGCAGGCGTTCTATTATTGAAAAATATTTTCCGGGTTAAGTAATTTATTGGACCAATTCAATGACTCAGCATAAATTTTAAAAAGATCTTTTTCATCAATGTTCAGTTTCTTGCATTTTTCACTAATTGTGCTCCATTTAGCTTTTTCTAATGCTATCGCAAGGTCAAGGACCTCTTTTAGCATATTGTTTTTTCCGTTCAAAGCTTCGCAAATATCATCCTGCAGAGGAAGGTCTGCTAAAATTTGATTCATCGGAATGCTAAGCAGTGAATCCATTAATGAAAACATCCCTGTCATGAAATAGCTGGATGAAGGGTTTTTGCACGATCTTAACCTTTCAATCTCTTCGCACATTTTCGCTCGTGTCATGGATAATCTTATTGTTTCTTCTGCCATTTCAGACTTTTGGCTGGTCGATTCCCTTACAGCTAAAACATAGATCCATTTTTCCAGTTCAATAAGTCCTAGAAGAACAATTGCCTGACGGATTGAATTAATCTTTTGCTTTGGCCTGTATGCCGGTGAGTTTATTAATTTTAGCAGTTTATATGAAAGAGAAATATCTCTTTCAATTAGCTCTGTAATACGGTCAAGACTTGGTTCTGCGCTGGAAAGGCTTTGAATCATTTCATAATAAGAGTGAAAATAGGCAGGTACATCATGTGTAGACATGATAACAGGCTTGGAAAAGAAATAACCTTGAAAATAATCGTAGCCCTTTCTTCTTGCTTCTTCGTATTCTTCTCTTGTTTCTACCTTTTCGGCAACCATTTTAATATCCAGCTTTTTAACGAGCATTTCAATTTTTTCCCTTATATCCCTAGGAGTATGCAGGAAATCCACCTTGATAATGTCCGCATATTTTAGAAGCTCGCTTGCAAAAGGATTGCCTTCATTAAAAACGAAATCATCAAGAGCGATCTGATAGCCAAGCCCTTTAATGTCTTTGCATATGCCGATCAGCTCCTCGCTGGGCTCAACTGTTTCCAGTATTTCAACGACAATCTCCCGTGGCCTGAAATAGGTAGGCAGCCTGAATTTAAGCAATTTTTCGGTAAAATTTATAAAGCATGGCTTGCCGTCTGAAAGCTGGTCAATTCCAATGTTTAAAAAACTATTTATAATGACCTCCGCTGTTGCCTGATCTCCATTTATGTTAGGAAAAGCATTATCCTGATTGTTTCTGTAAAGAAGTTCATAGCCAAAAACCTCTTCTTTTACATTAAATATAGGCTGCCTCGCAACAAATACTTCCATCCTTATACCTCCGGGAACTAAACTACTGCCGTATTTTGTAATCTCATTCTATACAAACAACTTTTATAAGTCTGTCGAAACTTGTTGAAATAACAAAAATTTTTAAGTTTTCAAAAAAAACATTTCTTTTTTTACTGGTAAAATGCGCACATCATGTCATTTAGTGAATGATTGCATTGAAACAAGGATGATGAAAGAAAAGGAGAATTGCCAATAGCCTATATGAAAAAAAGGATACCCTTTTCCGGGCATCCTTTTACTATATTAACTTATGACATGAAAAACAAAGTTAAACAAGAACAGCGCAGCAATTACATATAACGCAACGGAGACTTCCTTTGCTCTTCCAATTGAAATCTTTAGTATCGGATAAAGAATAAACCCAATAGCGATTCCATCTGCGATACTGTATGTGAAAGGAATCATGGCGATGATAAAGATAGCCGGGAAACTTTCACTCATATCCTTTAAATCAAGGTTACGGATGTTTTGGAGCATTAAACCGCCAATAATTATTAAAATTGGCGAAATGGCACTATTTGGAATTAACTTTATGACCGGGATAAAGAATGCCGATAACAGAAACAGCAAACCTGTTGTTACGGTAGTCAGCCCAGTCCGCCCCCCTGCTGCCATGCTGGCTGCACTTTCAACAGTCGAAACAGTCGGGCTTGTTCCTAACATACCGGATAGCAAAGCTGAAACCGAGTTTGCCTGAAACGCGCGGGAAAACTGCTCGGGTCTTTTAATGAATCCTACATGCCCATGAACCAATCCGATATTTTCAAATACAAGAACCATAGTCAAAGAAAATACAGCAATCCAAAAAGTAATGGAAAGAATATTATCAAATGACATCGCTCCAAAGACTTCCATATAATCAGAAACTGAGAACGATTTTTCTTCTGTGCTTTGCACATTAATAAGACCAAAAGCCCATGCAATCAAAGTGCCTGCAACAACCGTAATCAAAAAGTTGCCAGGTACATTGCGCATAAATAATATGATTGCCAGCAAAAAGGTTAATATGGTTGCGAGCACCAGCGGATCTCCAAGTTCGCCAAGAGCAATAATGGAGTTTGTACCTTTTTCAACTATACCGCCTTTTTCAAGTCCGATCAGCATTAAGAAAAGACCCAATCCAACTGTGATCGCTTCTTTAAGTGATTGTGGAATGGATTCGCTTAATGTCTTTGCAAAACGTGAGAATGCTACGAAAACAAAGATAAGACCCGAAATGAAAACAACAGCCAATGCTTCCTGCCAGGAAAGACCCATGGATTGGACCATCGTATAGGAAAATAATGCATTTATCCCCATACCAGGTACAAGAAGGATCGGAACGTTGGCCCAGAAGCCCATTATCAGACAGCCGACAACTGATGTTAAAATGGTTGCCAGAATAGCGGCTTCCAATGGGATTCCTGCTTCTGAGAGAATTAGAGAGTTAACAGCAATAATATAGACAATCGTAAAAAAGCCTATTGCTCCAGCCATGACTTCTCTTTTTACAGTTGTTCCGTTTGAATTTAGCTGAAAAAGCTTGTTAAGCCACTTATTCATATATACTACCTATCTATTCAATTAGCCCTCTCCCTACCCGCTCTCCCCGATAAGCTGGCCTCTTCATGCTGAAGAGGAGCCTTAAAATCAGGTGAGCCACAAGACAGTATTTTAACAAAAAATATGGATCTTGCCAATAGAAAGGTCAGACGTCTATTCACAAAGTGAACTTTCCTCAGTCGAAATTTTCCCAAAGATAGTTAGCTGAAGCTAGCAGAAGACGGGCACTCAGACATCGCCTCAGGGAAAGCTGCGGCAGCGCTTCATCGCAAAATGAAACGCGACAGCTATATCTTTTACAACAGCTTTTCCCAAAATGAGCCTTCGTTTTTTTGCAGCAAGGGATTACTACCCATTAATCTGCAAGTTGTTTATACAAGTTGCCCATTTCAATAGCGCCAACAGCTGCTTCATATCCTTTATTTCCAGCTTTTGTGCCTGCACGCTCAATCGCCTGTTCAATGGTGTCGGTTGTTAGGACACCGAAGATTACAGGTACGCCGCTTTGCATAGCAGTTGATGCTACCCCTTTTGCCACTTCACCACTGACATAATCAAAGTGAGGAGTTGCTCCGCGGATAACAGTTCCAAGTGTAATAACGGCATCATATTTTCCTGATTCTGATAGCTTCTTGGCTGCAAGCGGGATTTCAAATGCTCCCGGAACCCATACAACTGTAACATCTTCTTCATTTACACCATGGCGCTTGAGCGCATCTTCTGCTCCGCTTAAAAGCTTGCCTGTAATAAATTCATTAAAACGAGAAACCACGATCGCCATTTTTAATCCTGTTCCTACTAAATGTCCTTCAATTACTTTTTTCATCTCTTCATCGCTCCCTTAAAATTGTAATAAATGTCCCAGCTTAGATTTTTTCGTTTTTAAGTAATTTTCATTTTCTGTTTTGGCAGGCATTTGCAGCGGTACACGTTCAACTACCTCTAGTCCATAGCCTCCCAAACCTGCTATTTTCCGCGGATTATTAGTTAAAAGCCGCATTTTCTTTACACCTAAATCTCTAAGAATTTGAGCTCCGACTCCATAATCACGGAGGTCATCCTTGAAGCCCAGCTTATGATTGGCTTCGACAGTATCATAGCCTTCTTCTTGAAGCTTATATGCCTTCATTTTATTAATCAGGCCGATGCCCCGGCCTTCCTGCCTCATATAAAGAAGAATCCCTTTTCCTTCTTTTTCAATCTGCATTAAGGCCGCTTCAAGTTGAGGTCCGCAGTCACAGCGGTTTGAACCGAACACATCACCAGTTAGGCATTCCGAATGAACCCTAAGCAAAACCGGTTCATACTCATCGATATCTCCCTTAACCAGAGCAACATGGTCTTTTCCATCAACAGTGTTTGTATAGCCTACAGCTCTAAAATCTCCAAACTCTGTCGGCAGCTGGATTTCCACCTCTTTTTTCACAATGGAATCATGCTTCAATCGATATTCTATCAATTGCTGAATAGTAATCATTTTCAACTCGAACTTTTCTGCCACCTTTTCCAGATCATCGACTCTGGCCATCGTTCCATCATCTTTCATGATTTCACAGATAATCCCGGCTGGCTTAGCACCAGCAAGACGGGCAAGGTCGACCGCAGCCTCAGTATGGCCGGCTCGCCTTAATACTCCGCCTTTTTTCGCTACTAATGGAAAGATATGTCCCGGGCGGGAAAAGTCAGAAGGAGCCGCATCTTCTTCTAGCATTTCTTTTATGGTAAAGGCCCGCTCAAACGCACTGATTCCTGTGGTGGTTTTAACATGGTCAATGCTAACAGTAAAAGCCGTTCCATGGCTGTCTGTATTCACTTCCACCATTGGATTCAATTCCAGCTTTTCAGCCAAATCCTCGGTTATGGGAGCGCAAATTAAACCTCTTCCTTCTTTGGCCATGAAGTTGATGGTATCAGGCTTTGCATATTCGGCGATAGCCAGAAAGTCACCTTCATTTTCCCTATCTTCATCGTCACAGACAATAATGACTTTTCCTGCTTTTAAATCTTCTATAGCATCTTTAATTTCACTGAACATATCACTGTCCCCTCCTTCTGCTGCAATAATTTATAAGAAGCCATTTTCCTGCAAAAATTGCTCTGATATTCCTTTTTTTGGCGCGGCTTGTTCCTGCTGTTTATTCATAAAGGAATACAGGTATTTGGCAAGCATATCAAACTCAAGATTGACCACATCTCCCACGCTTTTGAAGCCTAGAACCGTCTCACTGGCCGTATGCGGGATGATTGATACCGTAACTGTATTCTCCTCAGTGCCAAAGACAGTCAGGGAAATGCCATCCACAGCAATAGACCCTTTCATGATAAGCAAGTGGCTCAATGCAGCAGGTACAGAAATCTGTATATAGATAGCATTTTCACTCGCTGATTTTTTTAGTATCTTGCCGGTACCATCTACATGGCCCGTCACAAAATGACCGCCAAATCGTCCATTGGCTGACATCGCCCGCTCCAAGTTAACTTTTGTGCGTTCTTTTATGGCTGATAGTGAAGTGCTTTTGAATGTCTCGGGCATTACATCAGCTGAAAATCCGTCATTTGTATATTCAGTTACTGTAAGGCACACGCCATTAACCGATATACTGTCCCCAAGGTGAAGATCGGATAAAATTTTGGAGGCATGAATGGTGAGTTTCATTGCTTTTCCCTGTTGAACTACTTTTTTAACTGTGCCAAGCTCTTCGATAATTCCTGTAAACATTAATCATTCGCCTCCTTTAGAGGTTTCGCCGTAATTTTAAGATCACCGCCTAGCCTTTCAACTTTTGCAAATTCAAGGACAGGTGCGTCCTTTACAAAGTCTGCACCGCTCCCCCCGACAAAAGGGATTGCTTCCTTTCCACCAATTATTTTGGGAGCCATATAAAGAATAATTTGCTGAAAGAAATTGCTCTTTATAAACGAATAGTGAACTTCTGATCCACCCTCAACAAATAGTGCCATTATGTTCCTTTCACCCAAATCTTTTAACACATCTTTAATAGGAACATTTTTGGAAGGAAACGAGAAAATCTCCACACCAAACTTGTTGATAGCTTCTGCTTTTGATTCATCTATTTCCGAGCCTGTATAAATGATCGTTTTAACAGTCTGGTCTGTGACGACATTGGCATCAGCCGGTATTCTTAAATTTGTATCTAATATAATTCGAATGGGATTTTTTCCGCCTCGGGGCAGCCTGGCGGTTAGAAGAGGATTATCGTGAATGATGGTATTTACACCTGTCAATATTGCGTCATGTTCATGCCGTAGCCGGTGGACATCCTGCCTGGATTCTGGAGAGGTAATCCATTTGCTGTCACCTGTTTTTGCAGCCGTTTTTCCATCAAATGATGACGCTGCTTTAATCGTTACGTATGGTGTCTTTGTTTTTATAAAATGAAAAAATGGTTCATTAAGAGCGTCTGCTTCTTGTTGTAAAAGACCGGTAACAACTTCTATGCCAGCCTCTTGCATCCTGGCGATCCCTTTACCCGCCACAAGCGGATTTGGATCAACAGAAGCGATAAATACCTTTTTAATGCCTGAGTTAATAATTAAATCAGCACACGGCGGTGTTCTTCCAAAATGGCTGCACGGCTCAAGCGTAACATAAATATCAGCTCCTCTGGCCTTTTCACCAGCTGCCGCAATGGCATGAACTTCGGCGTGGGGGGTACCTGCTTTCAAATGAGTGCCCATCCCTAAAATTTCACCATTTTTAACCACCACAGCTCCTACTTGGGGATTCGGGCTTGTTTGCCCTTTCGTAGCAGATGCTAAGCTTATTGCCAACTTCATATAATCAATATCGTGCACTTTATTTTCAGCCTCCTTCCTTTATTATTTCTCCAGTAATGCAATTTAAGTATTAAAAACGGCAAAACCCCGTACACCATCAAAGGAGATACGGGGCAAAAATTTCATGACTAAATAAGCGTCGAAATCATACTATTTTAAACGCAAACTTCTAATCATTCCTTCTCCCATCCAGACTTTAACTGTCGGCTTTGGAGTTTCACCAAATCCACCGTTTTCATTAGAAAAGCGCAAGCGCCTCGCTCACCCCTGACATGCACAAGTCGAGCCTCACGGAAAGGCGTTCTTTGCCTTTTGAGAGGATTGGCTTGTGACCTCGAGGGGGTAGGCGCCGGAGCTAGACAGTAATCGAATCTCAATGCTTAAACTTACTGTCTAATAACAAAACCGGGTCACGGACTAAGAGGGCGTACCCTCATCACCGCCGGTTGGGAATTTCACCCTGCCCCGAAGGAAATCCTATTCTATTATAAGAATCTTATCACGATTTATCGGAATATACAAAGAGAAATGGCTCAATAAATTGAAACTTTTGTGGCCATTGTACGTATGATTGTTATCAAGTAATTGAAAGGGCGTAAATAGATGATAGAAACGAGAGAGCATTTAAGAATCGAGTTAAAAAAATGCGAAGACTGGGAAAAAAGCCAGGGGGACTTATGGTTTTGGGAAAAGCTTGGGCGGCTTCCTTTCAAACTCATTGACAGATTTACACCTGAATTCATTCAAAAGAAAGTTGGAGTAATTATTGATGAACTAGGCACATACATCCAATCAGGAGGCAGGTATCTTAGCTCAGTATCCTCCTTGAAAAATTATTATCCAGATCAAAATATTCATACGTTAAAGGATGTCGAAAGCCTGCCGATTGCCAGAATGGATGAAGCTGCTGCCAGGCTGTCTTCCAACCGGAAAAGAGCTGCAGCATTTCAAGGGGCAAGTACAGGGATCGGAGGCATTTTCACTCTAACGCTTGATATTCCCCTCCTGCTCGGCATCCAGCTTAAAACCCTGCAGGACATTGCGATCTGTTATGGTTTCGATCCTGCTGATAAAAATGAAAGAATGTTCATCGTTAAAATATTACAATTTATATCCTCTGATATAGTTGGCAAGAAGGCCATTTTGCAACAGCTCTCCTTGTTTGGCTCTAATGCAGATGAACCTAAAAGAGAGGTTGTTTCTGAGCTTCAGGGATGGAGAGAGGTTGTATTTTCCTATCGTGACCAAATTGGCTGGAAAAAGCTTTTTCAAATGGTCCCGATTGCCGGGCTTCTATTTGGAGCTTTCATAAACCGCTCTGCAGTAAACGATATTGCTGAAGCTGGAATGCTGCTCTACCGTAAAAGAGCCATTCTTCATCGCCTAGAACAGGAGAATCCTGAATAAAAAGCCGGAAAGCTGTTCGCAGCTCTCCGGCTTTTCCAACTGTTATGGAAGTTTCGTGATTTCCTTTTCCATATATTCCTCATTTAATGCTCCAAGAACCTTTCCTCTAATGACCCCGTCCGAATCGATAAAGTAGCTTGTAGGGTATGCAAGCACTTCGTAATCAGCACCGACAACCCCTTTTTCATCCATTGGTATGGTGAATGTTAGTCCAAGTTCTTCAACAAACTTTTCTGCGTCACCGCTGTTTTTCTCTGTATTGGTCAAATTAACTGCAACAATATCAAAATTGTCATCTTTATATTTCTTATATAACTTTTCCATATGAGGCATTTCTGCACGGCATGGCGGGCACCAGCTTGCCCAAAAGTTCAATAGTACCGCTTTGCCCCTGAAATCGCTTAGCTTTACCTGGTTGCCTTCCATATCTGTCAGATCAAAATCTGGAGCAAGATTTCCTTTCTCCAATCCAACAGGCAGCTCTTTTGGATTCTCTATTTTTTTATACTTTTGCATTTGTTCAGCTTGTTCTACTACCCCTTTATCCTTAAGAATTGTTTTATCAACAATGAACAGCAATAGGACAATTACTGCCGCTCCCAGCAAAAACTTTTTCATCTGGACACCTCTATATCGATTACTATTTTTTCCCGTGCGTTAGCTAAATCCATCATACTATACGGGGAATAGGGAATCCACCTTTCTGCACTTGGCCTTTTAATGATTCTGATAATGAAAAATACAAGCAAAAATGGCGTAAATCCTGATTTTTTCTTCTGCAGCGACACCTTCTTCAAAGGTAAGCACTGGTGTATTGGGATCCTTAAAACGCTGGCCCCATTCGAGTGGCATCCAGCCTTTGCGGAAGCGGGCAATTCTATTGGAGTCCTCTTTGTAAACTTGCAAATCAGTATGGAAGAACGGTTTAGGAATATAGTATTTTACGCTGCTATGTATATATATTAAATTTGATCCTTCTTTTTTTAAAAATATCGTTTCCTTTGCTGAACCTTTGCAATCTAATATTTCAACTCTGTTTCTCTTAATTATAATCATGGCTACGAGAGTGTCATCATCATTAAAGATGCCCAGCTTTTTAGAAAAAAAACGATCGAAAAGATAGGGCAAGAACCATCTGATCTTCCAAAAATTCATATCCCTGATTTCTCCACATCGCCTTCCTTCTGAGTTAAAGATGACCATTCTAAGGGAGGGCGCCGGCATAAAAGCAATCAAGGTAATAGACTGCGAAAGCAGTGGCTGTGCATAATGGCCGCTGCTGAGTATACTTCTTTCCACTACCTCCTCCGCTCTTTGCTTATTCAGTAAATAGGTTTGATAGCAGAAAAAACTATAAATGATAAAAGGAGTCACGATCAGAAACAAATTGGTGCGGGGAACGGCAATAATTGCATATATTAAGAAAAATGAAGGAGGAACAAGTGCTGCCAGACTGCCATTCAAAGAAATGTCAGCTGTTTTTCGATAATATTGCTGGATATTCATTGTTAAGTCTCCCTGCTTTATATGATTCTTCTATATTCTATTAATAGATTCCCGTAAAAATGAATTTTGGAAGGATTTTGTGCAGAAAATGTTTGGGGATATTGCTAAATCACATTTGTTCTTGAAAAACAGAAGTTTATTCGCAGATTCTCCAGTTTTATTCGTATAATTTTAGAGTTTATTCGCCAGATTTACTATTTGTTCGCCAGCTTCATCAGTTTATTCGTAAAGTTTACAGTTCTACCTATTTTTGGATGATCTTTAAAGCAAAAAAAGCTGGCAGATTCTCTCCACCAGCTTTTTTAAACTATTTTTTTAATGCATTAACGGCGTTAATTAGTCCATGGCCAGATTTCGCATCATATCCTGGCTCGAAAATATCTTCGGAAGAAGACTGAATAATTTGTTTTACCTGTGCAGGCGTAATTTGATCTTTGCCATGCTTGGCAATAATCACTCCAGCTAATGCTGCTACTTTCGGAGCAGCCATGGAAGTTCCGCCTTTATAGCCGTACCCCCCCGGAACAGTAGCTAAGGCAAGATACGATGCATCTCTTCCAGCTCCAGTCGCAGGATCATAGTTCGGTCCTAAGTCTCCGCCCGGTGCCATTATATCAATTTTACCTACACCATAGTTTGAATAGAATGCAAGATTTTTTAGAGCTCCGCCCGCAGACACCCTAATCATCAGCTGGCTGCTGGGGCTCCTGTGTGTTGCACCCGTATCATTTCCAGAAAGCTGTCCTGGGCTCTTTAAATCAACAGCATTGTTTCCTGCAGAACCAACTACTGTTACACCTTTTTGGATGGCATATTTGATTGCTCTGTTGAACATTTGTACATCCGCAACTGTTTCACTTGTCGCATAATCAGGGTTTTGGAACCAGTCATAGCCGCCAAGGGACATGTTCACAACATCGACCTTATCATCTGCAGCCGTCATTAATGCTTCTGCAATATGGGAAGTCGCTGCTCCGCCAGTAGGTCCGAATACACGGTAGGCTGCCACTTTCAGATCAGGCCCCACACCCATTGTTCTGCCTTTCGCAGCAATCGAACCGGCAACATGCGTACCATGGCTATTTTCATCCATTGCATCAGGATAGCCAGGAACAAAAGACTTTCCGTATATGTAATTATCTTTTAAATCAGGATGGGTATAGTCAATACCAGTATCAATAACACCCACTACGATATCTTCTCCAGATGCCGTTTTTCCGGTTCCTCCAGGAAGATCCCATGACTTGCCATTGTTTGTAACCTGTTTAATATCCCATTGGAGTTCGTTATATAAATCTGCACTTTCCAATGGAAGATCTGCTTCTGCCGCAGGTCCTTCCGGATAAATGACATTTTCAGCTCCAGCAGCTGATACCAGTGAAGACTTCTTCACTTCATTCAAGAAGTTAGGATTGGTGGATATAACTTCAACAGCTCCTAATTTATCAAGCTTATTATCTACTTGACCGCCAGCCTTCTTCACTAAATCTGAATAGCCTGCAGGAAGCTTTGATTCATCCTTGAAGACCACCAGATATTTTTTCTCAATAGATTGTGCTTGTCCAATGCTGGATGCACCAGCAAACACCGTCGATGCACACAAAGCCAAACTTAATGCGCCGGCAAAGACACTCTTTTTCATATTCATTATTTAGACCCCCTTATGATTCCTAATCTTCATTATATTTAAAATTTTGACGCTCGCAATCTTCGTGTTTCGACACGAACCTTCTGGATTCTGCAGCTTCACCCTGCTAATAATATAGATAAATTGAAAATTATACCATTTTATTCAAAAACCATGGATACTTTAACCTAATTAGGCGGACACTTTTTCTGGAGAACCGTTTCACCCTTTGTCGAAAATACAATTCTATCTTCCTAGTATTAAATAATTTAAAAACCGCACCTTAATGGCTGCGGTTTGTTAAAATTGCTTAATTTTCTCCAAATATTTCCTGGCATCTTCATACCCTTGCAGATAAAGCTTTTCTAATTTTTGCGGATTTCGTTCCATTCGCCCAACCGCCAGCGGTTGCTGCGGCTGGATGACTAGGACAGTGCCATTCTTTTCTTCCTGCTCAAGATAACGAAGTGTTTCGTTATAAATTTGATAACGGTCTGATAGAGCGTTTTGTAGTCCTGTATATTCCGGGTACTTTCTTTTAACAAGAAACTCGAATTTGGAAGGTTTTTTTGTGTACCCCCTGTTTCTTGTCAATATGACTATATTTTTTTTGAACCCATCCTGCTGGGCTTTCTTGATTGGGATTGGATCGCTGATTCCTCCATCAAGCAGTATGCGATCCTGAAAGTTTACTTCCGTTGCAATAAATGGCAAAGAACTGGATGCTTTTAAAATTTTCAGCATGTCTTTTCCATAGTCTTCTTTCCTAAAATACACCGGTTCACCCGTATGGCAGTCTGTTGCTCCAATCACAAACTCAGACTGATTTTTATAAAACTCATCATAGTGATAGGGTACGAGCTTATTAGGGATTTCATCAAAAATAAAATCCATGCCGAAAAACTGCCTTGATTTAAAGTAGTTCCGCCATGAAATATAGCGAGGGTCTTTTATATATTCAACATTCACAATTTTATTTCGGCCCTTTTGTTTGGACAAGTAAGAAGCGGCATTGCACGCACCTGCTGATACGCCAATGACATATGGGAAAAAGAGCTCCTGCTCCAGGAAATATTCGAGAACACCAGCTGTATAGACTCCCCGCATTCCTCCCCCTTCAAGAACCAGGCCCGTTTCACTGATCAATGGTAATCTTCCTTTCATATTTTATAAAACTATACTATCAAAATAATTTACTCCATTATACAAATTTGCCCAATAGAAGAGAACCTGCCTCAGGCAAGTTCTCTTTTCCGGAAGATTGCTATAGAGGCAAAAAGGGACAGAATGATCATGAATAAGGAGATAAGAATGGTCGGCATCAATTCCTCCGGAAAACCGCTGCCCATTATAAAACTATTTGTATAAGCAGATAGCAAAGCAGGACTCCAGTCAAGCAAATGTGATAGTGAGCTGCTTACCAGGCTTAATAGGAGGGTGATGCCCATAGTGATAAAACCAACAGCACCAGGCGATTGTAAAAAGCTATTGAAAAAAATTGTAATCGTTAAAACAAATGTCAGCCAAATTCCATAAACAAAAAAGGATTGTATAAAATCAGTGAAAGAAATAAACTCAAATAGGATTCCTACATAATACCAGGAGAGAAAATAGCTGCAAAAATAGGAGAACCATATGAGCAGCATAACACCAGCCCACTTTGCTGTTACAAAACGGGCATAAGAGACCGGCTTAACTAATATAATTCCTGCTACACCGCTTTTCCTTTCTCCGGCTATTACCCCCATTGTAATTAAAACAATAATTAGTACACCGAATGTATTATACTGGCTAAGGCTTGCCGCGAGGGCTTCACCTGCAGACGGAACAGGGAGTTCTATGACAGCCCCCTCCGGCAGCCCGCCCAGCGAATCAATAATCTGCGGCATATAAAATAATGTCAGCGGCTCTTTTACAGCAATTAAAATAAAAGTAAGAGGTACCCAAATCCATTTATAATTCCGGACCATTTCGAGAAGCTCTTTCTTATATAATGTCAGCCATTGCTTCATTTTTGTACCACCTTCATAAATACATCTTCAAGACTTGTTCTGCTAATCTCAAACTTAATTAAAGGCAAGTTTCGGCTGGTAATCTCTGTTAAGAATAACTTTTTTGCCCCTTCTACATCCTCAACGAACAAGCTGGCCTTTTCACCATTTATTTTTAAAGAGGTAACTGGATAAAGAGCTGATAATTCTTCTGCATATCGAGAAGTGTTTTCTTTAAAAACCAAGTCAATTTTGGCCTGCTGATGTTTATCTTTCAATTGAGACATGGTTCCTGCTTCAACCAGTTTACCATTATGGAGAAATAATATTTCATCACAAACCTCTTCAGCATCATTCAATATATGGGTTGAGAATAGAATGGTTGTTTCTTTTTTTAGCTGTTCCATAAGCTCAAGCACTTCCCTGCGTCCAAATGGATCAAGTGCAGAAACAGGTTCATCAAGCATTACTAGTTTTGGCCGGTGGATAATGGCCTGTGCAATACCCAGCCGCTGCTTCATGCCCCCTGAATACTTTCCGATACGACGATTTTTTGCCTCAGCGATACCGACAAGCTCAAGAAGCCCCTGCGCTCTTCCTTTAGCTTCTTTATTGGAAAGCCCCGCAAGCTTACCCGTATATTCAAGAAATTCCCTGCCTGTCATCCAGTCATAAAAAACAGGATACTGGGGAAGATAGCCTATTAAACTTCGAAAATCCCCTTTTTCTGCTCCCTCGAAAACAATCGTTCCGGAGTCAGGCTTCATCAGGCCCGAGAGCATTTTCAAAGTTGTTGTCTTCCCAGCTCCGTTAGCACCAAGAAGTGCTACACACTTACCTTCTGTTAATTCGAAGTTCAGCCCCTTAATCACTTCCTGTTCCTGAAACCTTTTCATTAGTCCATTAATGCTTACGACAGGCATCAGTAACTTCTCCTTCCAAAAATGAAATAAATAATCGGGCCAAGCAGATTAATAAACAGAATGATTAAAGCCCATACCCATTTTGGGCCATTTGCTTTTTCTATTCTTACTAAATCAATAATGGCAACAACCATAAAAATAAGCTGTATTATTATAAAAGGAGCAAGAATTGCCCAGTTAAAGCCTTCTATTATTTCCAATTTAATTTCCTCCCTCACTCGCTTTTGTCATCCATATGACGTGCAGATCGAGAAATCGTTCACTGGAAAATAAAATTTATTAAATGGGCTCTGCTAAATTTGGCTGTTAATTTCCGTTCCAGGCACTCCCTTTCCGCGGGCGGTCCGACGCTCCATATGCACTAAGCCTGCGGTGATTCCTTTTGCTTTCCTTTTCGCGCTTAGCTTTGGAAGAGCCCCGAGTCTTCCGCTCGAATCAACATGTGCTAATATCAACAAGGAACTTTTACATTGCTAAATAAAAAAACACTCCTATGAGTAGAGTGTTTATGAAAAATTAAAATTTCAAAAACTGGGTCAATCTCCCGCGTTTTCGTACACTTTCATCATTTGGCGGATTTCATTTACTACTTCTTCAACAAGGGCAGGCGGAGAAAGAACCTTGGCCTTATTACCCCAATTCAGCAGCCATTTTACCAAACCTTCACTTACGATTGCCTTGGCTGTTAAAATAAAATGCTCGTCGTCCAGTTTGCGTATATTATCTATTAAAAAAAGCCCTGCGGCAACGGCCATGGGCTCTTCCTCGATTACTTCAAGATTCTGAAAACCAGGGGTATTCTGTATTCCTTTCCTTCATATGCTTTGACTGCAGCCACAATCGTGAAAATAAAGGCCATAATCCCAACAATCCAAATAGTAATGACACCGATTAAGATAATCATTAAAACGACACTGATTGCACTATAAATTGTATAAGAAATCAGGAAGTTTAAGTATTCCTTTCCATGATAATCAACAAACTCGGAGTCATTTTTCTTCAAAAGCCAGATAATAAGCGGTCCGATAAAAGTGGTAAAAAAACTGGTTACATAGATGGCAGCTGCTAAAAGCCTTTCATCATTGGAAGGCATTTTTAATTCGTTCATTCTGCTTCCTCCTAAAACTTCACTTTAATAAAATTAAATTGATAATTCCTGCTTCTATATTATTTACGTTATTCATTCAAAAAGGTTTCATGAAATTTAAATTTTTGGCTCTGTTAATTCTGACCGTTGATGTTCGTTAGAGGATTAAAATCAGCAATGAAGCCTAATTTTTAAACTTTATTTCCTGAACCGCAAAAGCCTGATTTTTTCAGTTCTTGATTGGGACAACTTGAATACACATGAAAGAGACAGGCATTTTTGCTGTTCTTTTGCCTAATTTTGTTATCCATTCGTTTAGGAAGGTGATATAGATGATGTCAAAGCTTGAAGCTTTTATTCTTGGGATCATCCAGGGACTTACGGAATTTTTGCCTATTTCCAGTACAGGCCACTTGTACTTGGGGAGGCATCTTTTCGGTCTTGACGAAGCTGGCCTGTTCCTGGATACCATGCTTCATATCGGAACACTGCTGGCAGTCCTCGTCGTTTACAAAAATGAATTGTTCCAAATTTTAAAGAATCCGTTTGGCAAGTTGTCCATGCTGCTTGTAATCGGCACAATTCCGGCAGTAATCGTTGGTTTATTGCTTAGTGACCTGTTCGATTCCATTTCAAAATCAGGAATTACCATCGGGTGGGAATTTTTATTTACCGGGTTCATTCTTTGGATGGCTGACGGCATAAAAAAAGGTGCCAAAAAGATGGATAGCATCAGCTACGGGGACGCCCTTTTCATCGGCACTTTCCAAGCAGCGGCTATTTTTCCAGCAGTATCCAGGTCTGGGCTAACCATTGCAGCTGGCCTCTTTCGGAAATTGGACAGGGAAACAGCCGCCTATTTTTCCTTTCTGCTTTCCATTCCTGCCATCGCAGGCGGTATTGTTCTCCAATTTGGCGAATTAATGTCAGGTCATACAGAAGCGGTAACCCTTGGCAGTATGCTTATGGCAACCTTGTCATCTACCATCTTTGGCTATATGGCCGTCGTTTGGATGATCAACTTTTTAAAAAGAAAATCGTTGAAAGTGTTTGCTGTTTATGTTTGGATACTTGGGTTTACTGTATTAGTCCTGCAGATGACCGGGATATTTTAATTTTGCATTAAAATCCTGCTGGGGAGGTTTTCGTTTGAAAGATTTGATTAGCGTTATTTTTGAAGTGCTTTCCCAGCTTGGGTATGCTGGAATTGCACTTGGCTTAATGGTTGAGGTTATCCCAAGTGAAATAGTCCTAAGCTATGGCGGTTTCTTAGTCAGCGCGGGCGACATTCACTTTGCTGGAGCCCTGCTTGCCGGCATTGCAGGAGGAACCTTGGCCCAATTGTTTTTATATTGGCTTGGCGCATATGGAGGAAGACCCGTTCTTGATAAGTATGGGAAGTATTTATTGATCAAGAAGAGCCATTTGGATGCCTCCGAAAAATGGTTTGAAAAATACGGGACAGGAGTTATCTTTACAGCCAGATTTATCCCCGTAGTCCGCCATGCCATTTCCATCCCTGCCGGCATTGCCAAAATGCCCCTTTCCGTTTTCACAGTCTATACTATAGCGGCAATGGTGCCATGGACTGTTCTGTTTTTATTGTTGGGAATGGAACTTGGAGATCATTGGAGAGATATTAAGGAGTATGCCAAGCCCTTTATTATACCGATTGTAATCTTCGCCTTCTCTTCGGGTTTGCTTTATTTTCTATATAAAAAATGGAAAGAATGATGGCCTTTTATATATTTACCGTTAAAAGAAAATGAAAGAATGTTCAATTTAAGAAAGAGTGTGGAATGAGCTGATTTCACGCTCTTTTATAGTTGGAGAAGCATTTATCTTTAACTTCAGCTGAAAAGTATCAATTGACTATATATTTTCAACGATAGCAAAATATCGTCCCCCTTTTAAATACATCATCAACTTATCCTGGCCCTGCATAAATTACAAGGTGCTTGCTGAAAGCGCTCTTTTTTTAAAATTCCTGTTCCCCTTTTCGTTCCGTTTTTGTAAAATATAAAAAATACTACAGGACTAAAGGACGAAAACTATGACAAAAACCTTATTAAAAAATGCACAAATTTACCCGGTCACTTCAGCTTCTTTTCACGGTGACGTTTTGATCGAGAATGGGAAAATCTTAAAGCTCGGTAAAAACCTTAAAACTGATTCTAATGTAAAAATTATTGATTGCAACCACCTTCATCTTCTCCCAGGTTTCATAGATGTTCATACACACCTTGGTCTTTATGATGAAGGAACGGGGTGGGCCGGCAACGATGCCAACGAAACAATTGAGCCGCTTAGCCCGCATATCAGGGCAATGGATGGAGTGTATCCCTTGGACCCTGCTTTCTCGGATGCGGTGAAGTACGGAATAACAACAGCCCATATTATGCCCGGCAGCGCCAACGTTATTGGCGGTACAACTTCTGTTATTAAAACTTCCGGAAAGAATATTCAAAAGATGCTCATTCAGGAAACGGCAGGACTTAAGATTGCACTTGGAGAAAACCCCAAGCGGATTCACAGTCAAGGAAACAAAGACTCCATCACAAGAATGGGGATTATGGGGATGCTTAGGGAAGCTTTTTATGAGGCGATTCATTGTGATAACCCGGAATCTTTGAGATTTGCTCCTCTTGTTAAAGCTTTAAAAAGGGAGATTCCAGTCCGAATACACGCCCATAGAGCTGATGATATTATTTCTGCCATCCGTTTTGCTGAAGAATTTAACCTCGATCTTCGTATCGAACATTGTACGGAAGGCCATTTAATTGCAGAGGAACTAGAAGGGCTAAATTTAAAAGTATCTGTCGGGCCCACGCTGACAAGGCGATCAAAAGTTGAGCTGAAAAACAAAACCTGGAAAACCTATCAGCAGCTGACCGAGCATGGAGTGGAAGTCTCTATAACAACAGATCACCCTTACACACCTGTACAATATTTAAATATGTGTGCGGCCATTGCTGTCCGGGAGGGGCTATCAGAGCAAAAAGCCTTGGAAGGGATTACAATTCTGCCGGCAAGAAATTTGCGGATTGATAACCAGTTAGGCAGCATAGAAGAAGGAAAAGATGCTGATTTGGTTCTATGGAGCCACCATCCATTCCATTTTTCAGCAAAGCCAAAGTGGACGATCATAGAAGGAAATATTGCTTACAAAGAGTCGTGAATCTGTCGAAAATTGCTGGTGTTATTTGACAGAAAACCGCAAAAAAAATAATCGAAAAACCTATTTCCTTTTTGAATTTTTTTTAGTATTATACCTTAAGTGAAGTGAAAATTTTGCTTCTAAACGACAGACAATCAAATATCGGAAACGATAGTTATAGGGAAGGCAAATGGTGCGCCACCAGGTTATCTGGTTCTAGTGGGTTCGATTCCCACCCCGAAATTTTTTGCAACATTATAAAAAATTTCGAGGGTGGACCGAAGGCTCTATTTGGCATGGAGTAGGACTGCCCTCAATTGGAGGGATAACCTATGCTCAAGAAACGTGAACTTCACGACTGCCATGCTTTGTATGATTTAATGACGCACCCTGATGTCTTCCCTTTTGTTCGCCAAAAAGCCGATTCCCAAGATGAATTTATGTTTATAACCAAGCAGACAGTCGAAGCAGAAGAACGCGGTGAATTGATTTCACGCACTATTCTTGATGAATGGGGCACTCCGATTGGAACGATTAATTTATTCGATATCCAGGATAATGCTGGATTCTTAGGCACATGGTTAGGAAAGCCCTACCATGGAAAAGGCTACAATAAATTAGCCAAGGATGCATTCTTTGAAGAACTCTTTTATGAAACAGGCATTGAAACCATTTTCATGAGAATTCGAAAAGAAAATATTCGCTCGCAAAAAGCGGCAGAAAAGCTTCCTTATGTCATCCTTGCAAATGAAACAAGAAAGTCTGTTTATGATCAGCTAAATGCGGCTGGAGATATTTACAATTTATACGAAATTCCAAAGGACTTATATACGCTGCATGTTATGCGGCAAGGAGTTGCAGCCCAAGAATCGTCCCAATTACTGGAGGCTTAGCAGAAGTAAAAGCACTGGCTCTTTTAAGCCAGTGCTTTTACTATGTTGTCTCGGTTAGAGCTCATTGATAACATTGGCACCAGCTGATTGGAACAGGGACGCAAGATCCTCTAAAATGCATTCGCATTTCCTTTCAATATAAATTCCGGGACGTAAATTCAACGTTTAGCGGGAGAAGAGAGTAAAAGTGCGATACCTCAGCACCTGAATCCGAGGTGCCGAACGAGTCAGGGGTTCGCTTACACTGGAATGGACAAGTTTAACAGAGCCCATAAGAGAAAAAACAGCTGCCCCGATGCAGGCAGCTGTTAACTGGTTACACTGGATTCCTGTTCCTCCGCTTTTTCACTGATTCCCATCTGTGACAGCAGCTCTTCCAATTCTTCATTTGTCAGTGTTTCAAAACGGCCATCAAAAAACATGACTTGAGTTTGATTCGGATTAATCCTGTTTAAATTAAAGCTCATCTCCATCGCCCCCTTCTAAAAAGTATGTTGCAGACAGAAATAACAATCCAAAACCAAATTGAAATGGTATCTTTATTAATATATATTCCACATATGTAAGCGTTCCCATTCACAATTTTTAAAAGTTCACATAATTGAAAAAATCCTGTGGCAATATTTTTACTTTTATTCCACATGATTATTTCTTCTCGGTGAGGAGTAAAGTAGTCATTCTTATACCATACAGGATTCAGACTACGGTTCCTTTAGAGTTCTTTAAAGGCAAAACTTCTACTTTCTCTAAGTTTTGAATACATTTACTTACCCCTGATATGCCACCTTCAACACCCTCTCCAAAAGCTTGTCCTTATAACCTATGTGCATGATCTTTGATTTCACGACCACTTATAATTTTAGATAAAATATCAAACTATGTTAAAATCCAATAAAAATAAATCTTTTTCACTATTAAACTATTTTTGAAATGATGGTAAAGTAATCGGGTTATTTCTTCGATTGTCAGCATAGTAATAACCTTAGATATGGAGGATAATGGATGGAATTCTTAAATTTAGAAAATTTATGGGTGCAGATAGGCATCTCAGCAGGCATACTTTTACTGTTTTTAGCACTGAGAAAGGTTTTTACAACTTACGTTTTCAAAATGATTCTTTCGTTTATGCAAAAGAGAAAAGTCGAAACTGCCGCAAATATCTTAATTGCTTTTGAAAAGCCGGTAAGGTGGCTTTTCGTCATCATTGGACTTCAGCTTGCACTTAAGTTTTTCCCTTATGATCTTATTGCCGATAATCGGGAAGCACAATTTTTTCGGTCACTTTTTGTTTTATTAATCACCTGGGGCCTTTTTAATTTAAGTACAACCATTACGCTCCTTTTCCCGCGCCTCATGAATAGGCTGGACATTGATGTCGACAGGATTGTGATTCCTTTCATAACGAAAATAGCAAAGCTAATTATCGTTGTGTTGGGCATTACCATTATTGCGGAGGAGTGGAATTATAACATAAACGGATTTATTGCCGGCCTGGGTCTTGGCGGATTGGCTTTCGCACTTGCTGCAAAAGAAACAGTCAGCAACTTTTTTGGCGGAGTCATCATCGTGACAGAAAAGCCTTTTACTATTGGCGATTGGATTAAAACACCGAGTGTGGAGGGAACAGTAGAGGATATTACTTTTAGAAGTACAAAAATCAGAACGTTCGCCCAGGCGCTTGTAACGGTTCCCAATTCTACGCTCGCCAATGAACCGATCATCAACTGGTCCAAAATGGGTAAAAGGCAGATTGCTTTCCATCTGGGCGTTACCTATACTACACCAAAACATAAGCTTGAAAAATTGGTGAGGAGAATCGAGCAGATGCTCATTGATCACGAAGAAATTCATAACGATACAATCCTTGTTAAGTTTGATCGTTTTAACGATTCCAGTCTCGATATATACCTGTATTTCTTTACCACTGTTACTACTTTTGCTGAGTACTTAAACATCAAAGAGGATGTTAATTTCCGGATTATGGACTTGCTTGAAGGAGAAGGTGTAGAAGTAGCCTTCCCTACCCGTACACTTATTGTCCAGCAGGACGGATTGGCAGTTGAAGAACAGCAAGATCTGCTGAAAAAAGAACGATTGCATTCTCATTCGTAAGAAGAAAAAGTGCCCTGCTCGCGGGGCACTTTTTTTACACTCCTGGCAGCCTGCTTCTTAAATTCTTAAAAGGTAAGATCATCAAGATTGAACGAGTAGCGGAAGTTGTATATCATAATTAGTGAATATTAAAAATATTATGATTTCAAACATTACAGAAATTGCAGAAAGAAGGAATCCTATGATTGACGCTTTCTTGTTTGATTTATTGTTAGGCAGCATGGCTGTAATGATAGCTGCAGGTTTACAAGTATTGACTGGGTTTGGTTTTTCACTTGTTGCTATTCCCCTATTACTATATGTATTTCCAGGTTATCAGGCAATATTAATCTGTATGATCCTCTCCTTTTTCACATTATCTCTGCAGGTAAAGGGGAGCTTTAGACTGGCTCGATGGGATCTAATATGGCGACTTTTACTAGTTGGTTTTCCAGGGCTTTTGATTGGGGTTATGTGGAGCGAAAAGTTAAATGCTGGCCATCTTAAAGCAATAGTCGGTGCTACGGTTTTAATCTATGTTTTATTGCAGTGGTTTAAACTTGAGAAGAAAAAACGAAACCCAGGCACATCAAACCATACTGCTGCCGAAACCTCTGCTACCGGCATTTCGGCAGAAAGCGACCCTCATTCACAAACAAATACTGCTCCAAAAGGCTTTTATGCAGCAGGCTTATTATCTGGATTGCTAACCGGTGTAGCAGGATTGCCCGGCCCTCCAGTAGTCGCGATATTAGTTCAATTTTTACCAAGGAATATCTTCCGAGCAACAACAGTTAATTATTTTTTTATACAGTATGCTATTGCCCTTTCATTATCTTTATTCGTATTTAATAAACATAATAACTCTGAAGTTCTCCTTACTGTAGTCATTCTGATATTGCCTACCCTTATAGGATTTTTACTTGGTCATCCACTCCGTAAATTAGTTAACGAACAAAACTTTAAGCGTCTGGTCTTTAGTTTGTTAATAATTGTGGGCGTGACCTCAACCTTGCAAATATTTTAGTTTGATATAGTTAACAAACCTTTAAATGAAATTTCAGGAAAGTGTCCCAATTTTGAGGCGCTTTTTTGCAATTAGGCTTGTTTGTTAAGGATCATTCATATAACTAATTAATCCCATAAAGATAAAAACAAGCCTGCTTACCCTTTCTATGTTATAATTCTTTCGTTACTTCATAGAAAGAGGAAATTTCATGAATCAGACATACAACACTAAAGACAAACTGCGACAGCTTTTATTTATTTTAATTCCTATTCTTATTACACAGCTTGCCATGTATTCAATGACTTTTATTGATACTTTAATGACCGGACGCTACAGTTCAGATGATCTGGCAGGAGTGGCTATTGGCTCTTCCCTTTGGGTTCCTGTTTTTACTGGGCTGAGCGGTATCCTTCTGGCTGTTACACCGATCGTTTCGCATTTGGTTGGGGCGAAGAAACAGGGTGATGTTGCTTTTTCCGTCATACAGGGAGTCTATTTGTCAGTCATTATGGCTCTCATTGTTTTTGCAGCAGGTGCATTTTCTCTAACGCCTATTTTAAACGGGATGAGTCTGGAAAGCCGGGTACACGAAACTGCATTTGATTACCTGGCAGCTTTAAGCATTGGATTGATTCCCCTATTTGCATACAATGTGTTAAGATCTTTTATTGATGCTCTCGGAAAGACACGGGTCAGCATGATTATCACACTCATATCCCTGCCTATCAACGTGGTTTTTAATTATTTATTCATTTACGGAAAGTTTGGCTTTCCAGAACTGGGCGGAGCTGGAGCTGGCTTTGCTTCTGCCATTACCTATTGGCTTATTACCATTATCTCTTTCTATATTATTCATAAACATACTCCTTTTTCATCTTATGGAGTATTCCGAAGACTTTATGCAGTTTCTTTCGCAAAATGGAAGGAAATTCTGTTGATCGGCATCCCTATTGGTTTATCCATCTTTTTCGAAACGAGCATATTTTCTGCCGTTACTCTATTCATGAGCAATTTTGAAACGAAGGTAATTGCCGCCCATCAAATTGCACTGATTTTTGCTTCTTTGCTATATATGATTCCGCTTAGCATCTCAATGGCTTTAACGATTGTAGTAGGTCTTGAAGTCGGGGCTGCAAGGTATGGGGATGCGAAAGAGTACAGCTGGATCGGAGTGATCATAGCTGTTTTAATGGCATTGGTATGCGCTGCGATCCTTCTGCTTTTTCCGGAAGAAGTGGCCTCCATCTATACAAAAGATACTATTGTCTTAGAACTGACGGCAAATTTCCTAATATATGCGATGTTCTTCCAGCTTTCCGATGCGATACAGGCACCAGTCCAAGGGGCATTGCGCGGTTACAAGGATGTGAATGTCACCTTTATTATGTCGCTTATTTCCTACTGGGTGATCGGGCTTCCTTTCGGCTATTATCTTGCCAATTATACAAGCTGGGGAGCATATGGCTATTGGATCGGTTTAATTACCGGACTGGCTGCAGGTGCAATCACATTAACAACCCGCCTAATTTATATTCAAAAAAGGAAATTTCCTGCCGGATTGCAGAAAAATTCTTAAAGGGAAGGTTCTGTTAACAGTTGATTTCCACTCCAGACAGTCAGCGAATGGCAGGCGGCCTGGGAACTTCCTTGTCGCCCAGCGCCTATGGGGGTTCCCATTGACTCGCTTCTCACGCTCGACATTGAATCAGCATCCTTGGCTTGTTACCACACGCAGAAAATGCGAATGTCGGTCTTCCTTTTCAACACAGGTTACCAAGCCTTAACAGAGCCAAAAAGAATAACAAAAGCCATCGTGTTTTAGCGATGGCTTTTGTTATTCTTGAAATATTTTTCCCAAAACGTCTTTCCCGCCTGTAACAGGAATGATGCTGCCTGTAATGAAACCTGATTTTTCATCCGCCAGAAAACTGATTACCCTTGCGATATCTTCACCTGTTCCGGGTCTGCCTACAGGTGAGGTGCTATCTTCAACTTGATGGGTATCTTCAATGGTTTTTTCCTTCCAATCTCCTACAATATCGCCGGGACACACCATATTTGCGGTTATTCCATTTCGAGCTTCCTCAAGCGCAATTGATTTTGTCAATGAAGCTGCACCTGTTTTGGCAGCGGCAAAAGCAGAGCGATAAATCCAGCCTGAGGCAGCTTCAACCCTATCAAAACCGATGGTAACAATCCGTCCCCACTTGTTTTCCCTCATCTTCGGAAGAAGCAGCTTTGATAAATAAAAAACTGCATTCAGGTTTCCATTAATAAGGTAATTCCATTGTTCAATTGTATAATCTGCCATCTCTTTCCGTTCGTGGACGTATGGGCCGGCATTATGTATTAAAATGTCAATTGCAGGAAACTCGCTAAGTGCAGCCTCAGCCATCTTTTCACAATCCGAGGATATGGTAATATCTCCTTGAATAGCTATATTTCTCGTTCTATACTTATCGGTCAGTTCCTTGCACAATGAAACAGCTTCCTTTTGACTGCTACGGTAATTGATCACCAGATGGACACCATTTTGAGCGAGCGCAATCGCCGTTCTTTTACCGATCCCTGTTGCTCCTCCCGTGATTAAAGCTGCTTTATCTCTCACAAAATTACCCCTCAATTTTTTAAAAATTTATTTAAGCCATTAACAATATACTAGTAACTACGCTGTATTTATGCAAATAATAAGAAGTTTTTTCTTCCTTCCATTTAAATATTTGGCTCTGTTATACCTTATTGTTGTTTTTTAACACCCTGTTGATTGGAGCGAAAGGCACTAATCCCGCGAAAATGCTGGCGCATTTTCTTCGTGCGGTGTTTATTCGTGGAAGCTTTTTTCAATGTCCTGCGGGAGTGTGGATTATAGGGAGACCCCCAGGAGCAAATCGACGAGGAGCATCGGACCGCCCGCGGAAAGGGAGTGTCTCGTGCTGAAATCAACAGGCAAATTTAACAGAGCCAAATATTTACGGGCAGGCAAGCTTTTGCAATGAAAAGTCTTAACGGATAGGCTCTTTTCAGCATAGTATAAAAGGACTTTAAATGCCTGGCTGAACCTTGTCAGCAGTTTTGCAAGGAAAGGATGAGAAGGATGTTCCCGTGGAATCTTTTTCCATTTAATAAAGATATGAAAAACCTTATGCAACAGATGAAGCCGGAAGAGATCGATAAATATGTCCAAAATATCATGGGGCAAATGTTCCCTCCAAATATGCAAGGGATGTCCGGCACTCCGGACTTTATGAAAGGATTTAATACAGCTGCAGCAAGTCAAAAACAGCCGAATCCCTCAGTTTTGGATTCCTCTGTCTTTGAGACCCATGACTATGTATATGTTAGAGTTCCCATAAAAAAGGAAAATTGGCTCAAAGATATGAAGCTTTATCACACCTCAAATCAAATGATCATTGAACATATACCTGAGAAGGATGATAAGCATATTATTACCCTCCCGGCCATAGTAAAAAGAAAAGGCTCAACTGCACACTTCAAGGATGGATTTTTGGAGATTAAAATACCGAAAAATGTGGATATGCAATATTCTGAAATAGATGTAACCGAAATCCTTTAACTTCTCTGTTAAGGAAGGAGACCGATTATGGATATGCAAAAATGGACAGAATTGATTAAATTGTCATCCCAATATCAGGATCTAGATTTTTGGAAGGAGTTTTGTGCGCCGGAAAGTTCGGATTTAAGCAAAAAAAGATTTATTCCCAGCCTTGAACAAGAAAAAATAAATGCTTTCCTTTCCACTAAAGAAGTTTATCCCCGTTGTGATATGTACGAAGCTGGCGGAAGGATTATTATTGAAGCAGAGGTTCCTGGACTGGAGAAAGACGATATAAAGGTATCCCTTATACACCATGACCTTGTTATTAAAGGAAAGTGCAGTTCTTTTCAGAATCATTTTCGGTATTTTTTAAAGGAACGGCCGAGCAGAACCTTTGAAAAGAAGCTGACGATCCCTCTGCCCATTGATAAAAACAGTATTGAAACCTCCTTCACCCATGGAATTTTATCGATCATCCTTCCAATTCGTGATAATGGGGATGAAAAGGTGCCTATTTATATGAAAAAAAATGATGGAACGAGTTAAACTAAAAATTTATCATAGCAATAAAACGGATAGTCCCTGTCCATATATATGGTGCCAACTTTTATATATCCGTTTTTTTCAAACAAGCTTTGTGCCTTTTTATTTAGAGAGTATGTGTCCGTTCTCATGTATGTAACACCTTGGTCTACAGCATAACTTTCAGCAAATTTAATAAGCTTGCTGGCAATTCCCTCACCCCTAATTTCAGGATCCACTGCCAGGCGGTGGAATACATAGCATGGCGCATCTTTTCTCCACCCGGCACCTCTATATTCTTCAGCCTGAACTTGATCAACTGTAATGGAACCAGTAACACTTCCATTCAGGACAGCAGTATATAATGTCCCTGCTTTTATATCAGTTAAAAAATCTTGATCCTGTGGGTATGTGCGATTCCATTGGTCATTATCCTCAGATTCCATAATATCAACTGTTTGTTTAACAATATCCATAATTTTTCCCAGGTCTTGTTCTGTACCTTTGCGTATTTCCACTTAAAATCACCTGTCATTTCTGATGTAATGTCTTTTAAATAATGTTCCTTTCGTGAAGTAAATACATACATTAAATAAACAAGTATAATATATAGTTACAGCAAATAAAATATAAAAAAGGGCAGCCTTGTCAGGCTGCCCTTTTTGAAAAAATCATATATTATTTTCCAATGAACATTTGTGTCCAGTAGTTGCCGTCTGCAACATGTCCTACACCAAGATGTGTGAAGCTTGCATTCATAATGTTTTTACGGTGGCCTTCACTGTTCATCCATGCATTTACAACTTCTTCAGGTGAACGCTGACCCATTGCAATGTTTTCACCAGCAGTACGGTAAGAGATGCCAAATTGCTTCATCATATCAAATGGTGAACCGTAAGTTGGGCTTGTATGGCTGAAGTAGTTTTTAGCATTCATATCACGAGATTTTTCTCGTGCTACTTTGCTTAATTCAACATCTAGTTTAAGTGCTGGTACTCCTGCTTTTGCGCGTTCCTGGTTTGTTAATTCGAATACTTTTTGTTCAAATGCACTTACTTCAGAAGTTGCCGGTGCTGCTGCTTTTGGCTGCTCAGCTGGTGCTTGCTGCTGTTGTGCAGGCTGTTGAGCTGGTGCTTTTGCAGGTTCCTGAGCTTTAGCTGGCTCTTGTACTGGAGCTTTCGGCTGTTGTACTTCTTGTTTATTTTCTTGAACATTTCCCCAATTAATATTATAGTTTTTTAAATATTTTTGAAGAATGCTATTGATTTGTTCCTGGCTTAGATTGCCAGCTTGTGATTGAACTATTTTTGCTTGTTCAGGAGTAGGACAATTTGAAGCTGCGTCTGCCTTATTAACTCCTGGAGTAGATACTAGTAATGCTGCTGCCGCTGCTACTGAAAAAATTACTTTCTTATTCATCTATTAAAATCCTCCCTGTTGTTTGTTTTCTTTGTTGTGCTGTGTTGCTTGCACAATCATCATATCACAGGGTTTTTCGTAATATTTTTGGTTTGATTTTACAATAAGGTACATTAAGCGCCTTTTTTAGAAAATCACACGAATAAAAAAATCATATATAAAATAGTAAATCCTTATTTTAAAAGGTTTATAGACTAATTAAAATGGGTATATATATAAGTGGGTATTTTTTACTATAGTGGAAACCGACTTAAAACAATGCCATTTATATACTAAAACATTAGTATTGACAGGTTTTAAGCCGCACGGATATCTTTACGTTTATTACAGGGATGTAACAAAAATGAAAGTCAAGATCATGAATAATCGGGTAATAATACCTATAATGGATAAAAAGAGGGATGAAATATAAAAAGCAGCCTTTGGCTGCCTTTTAATGACTGCTATGTTCTTCCGTGTCCTCCATCTCTTCCATATCTTCTGCTCCTGAGTTTGTTTGATCTTCTTCAGGTTCACTAGGCTGCCCAATGATAAACTCTTTTTTAGGCATATTATGCATTCTCCGTGCAGTTACATGGGAGTATATATAGTAGGTTCCCTCTACTGCAAAGCTTTTTTCCAAACGGTAGATCCCTTTTTCAGCGTGTTCAACAAGAATTTTCTCATGCTCTTCATCATTTGCTCTCCAGATTTCAAACTTTACTTCATCTGCATCTGTCACTTCTTCCTCACCATACGTAACCTTTGCTTCAAAAACTACCGGTTCATTTACCTCTGCTTTCTCCGGGTTGATAGATAATTCTACTTCAAGAAATTGCGGTTCTTCCTCAACAGCGTTATGATCTCCGCAAGCTGTTAAGCCAAAGACCAGTAATAGCATAGGAAGAATAAAATATTTTATTCTGTTCATTATATATCTCCTTTAATATATCAGTTAGCTGCTCTATCTATTCCAATTCAAGGACAGGAAGAATAATCCTTACCGTTGTTCCCTTATTAACTTCACTTAATACGATTAAATCACCTTGATGGAGCTTCACAAGCTTTTCTGCGATTGCAAGTCCAAGCCCGGTACCTCCATCCGATCTGGTACGCCCTTTATTCACTCTATAAAATCTTTGCTTAATTTTATTTAAATGTCCTTCAGGAATGCCGATCCCAGTGTCTTCTATTTCGATCCAGCATTTTTCTTTCATTTGAAATAACCGGATGCTAATTTTCCCATTTTCTGTGTAACGAAGTGAGTTATCCATAATATTTTGGATTACCTGCTCAATTCTGCCTTCATCTCCATTAATGATAATGTCCGGGTCTAAATCATAATGAAGTTCAAGCCCTTTTTCCTGAATAAAAGGTTTGTATTTTTCTATAGCATCTTCTATAAGCTGTGCAAGCGGCAGAGGCATTTTCTCCAGTTTGTATTCATCTGATTCAAGTTTGGACAAATCAAGCAAATCCCCAACGAGCCGTTCCATTCTTCCCGCCTCTCTATGAATAAGCCTTAAATAATTGTTTCTTTCTTCATCTGATTGGACCATGTCAGACATAAGGGCATCACTATAGCCTTTAACATAACTTATTGGTGTTCTGAGCTCATGTGAGACATTTGCCAGAAAGTCTCTTTTCCGTTCGTCCTCTTTTTGTATAGAAGAAGACATATGGTTAAATGCATTCGCCAGCTGACCAATCTCATCTTTCGAATCAATGGCCAATTGCACGTCATAATGTCCCTGAGATACATGCTCGGCAGCATTCTTCATATCCAGCAGCGGTTTGGTCAGTTTTTTAACGAGCATGGTTCCCAATACAATACTGATTACTGTAAAAATAGTAGCTGCAATGAACCAGAGATAAGCAAAACCTTGGGTAATTTCGGAAATTTTTGCAAGAGGCAAATATAAATAAATGATGCCCTGAAGCGTATCTTCGTCCAGAAGCGGGATGATCACACCCATAATTTTACGGTCGAACCTTTCTTCATAGCCCAATTTTTGTACAGCATTGCCTTTAAGGAGTTCTTCCCGCTCATCCTGCCCTATCAAAGTCTGATAATCTATTTCAAAAGGCAAACAGGCACTTAGCTCCCTAGGGTTGCTGACGATAAAGATTTCTGTCTCCGATTTGGAATTATACCAGTCAATTTTCTCCCGGAGATCATCTTCCAAAGGGCCGCCACCATACTCCATTGCCAGACGTTTCCCTTCAGCCAAAAGGGAATCCTCAACATTTTCCACATAAATTTTTTCATAAAAAAGATAAGATAAAAAGTAGGAATAAAGGATTGTAATTAAAATTGCAGCTGTTACAGTCAGCCACATTTTTTTGGCCAGACTATTAGTCAAAAACCTCATTCACCTGGCACCTCAAATTTATAGCCTACTCCCCAAACAGTCTGGATATAGTCCCCAACACCCAATTTCATTCTTAATGTTTTTATATGTGTATCAACCGTTCTCAAACTGCCTGTATAATCCATCCCCCATACCCGCTCAAGCAGCTGCTCCCTGCTTAATGCATGGTTTTTATGTTCGATAAAAAACAGGAGAAGTTCGAATTCTTTCAGTGTTAGTGCAATATTCTTTCCCTCTACAGATACTTTCCTTGCCTTCTTCTCAACTGTAATTTTTCCAATTTGCAGTGAACCTGTATCAATCTTCACACCGCCTGTTCTCCGGAGTACCGCATTCATTCTGGCAATGAGTTCTCCTGGGCTGAAGGGCTTAACAATATAATCATCTCCCCCGAGCTGAAGGGCTTTAACTTTATCCCATTCCTCTCCTTTTGCCGAAAGAAAAATAATCGGTATATCCGATTTCTCCCTGATTCTTGAGCAGACCTCAAACCCATCTTCCTCTGGCATCATTATATCGAGAATGATTAAATCGATTGATATATTTTCAAAAATTTTAAACCCTTCACTTCCGTTTGCTGCAGCATAGCATTGAAATCCGGAATTCCCCAGGTACATTTCAATAAGGTGCCGCATATCTGCTTCATCATCAATAATAAGGATGTTCAGCATGCTCATTTCATTCTCTCCCTTAAAACAATTTTGAAGGGTCCTTCCCCAACCTTTATCGTTTTCAGTGATTTTAAATTTTCAGGATCCAAGATATGGACATCGTTGCTGTCATAGCCGGCAACCAATAATTCCCCTTCGGTAAAAGCCATTTCAAATGGATTGGCAGCGATGGAAACAGAGGCATCCTGTTCACCTGATTCTTTTAGTTTATATAACATGTTTGACCCATGGCTTAAAACATATACATGGTTATCTTTTTCAAGAAAATTAATCGGCATGGACGGGGCCGGGATTGTCTTCTTTATCTCTCCAGTCTCCGAATCATAGATATGAATATCCTGTTCAATTTCAATACCTTCTCCATGGCCGCCAATCCATATTTCATTGCTTTCTTCATTTAGCCAAGCGCCAGCAGCTGAAGGATGGATGACAAATTCATCCGTTTTCTCTTTTGTATGAAGATCGATCACAGCGAGTTTTTCATTATTAAAGCTGAGCGCAAATAACTTTCTGGCTTTCTTTGACTCCAGGATTGTAAGCGGATCGCTTTCAGTATCGATCTGTTTGAGTTCCTTCCCTTCTATATCAAAAAAGCGTATTTTATTCAGGTCCTGGTCGACCAGGGCGACTTCTGTCATGTTATCCAGCAAAATTCCGTTTACAATGCCGGTTCCCGTTTCCCAGCTGCCAATCTTCTTTCCCTCTTTTAAGGAATATAAATCAGCAGTTTCCAGCTGGTTCCCGTAAAAGAGGATCGTATCCCGGTCCGGCAGGATAAGTGAACCTGTATAAGGCTTTTCCATCTTCCATTCCTCTGCAAGAGCCAGCTTCTTTAAGTCCACAAACGAAATTGTCATATCTTTTATATTGACAGTTGCGGCAAAAGAAAGATCCTCCGGTATTGAGGGCTGGACTTTTTCTTTACAAGAAGAAAGAAGGAGGGTTATCAAAATCACTGCGAAAAACCAATATTTTTTAAACATACATTTTCTCCTTAAGACAATCTTAACCTCATCATACATCAGTTTTGTGTGATAAATGTGAAAGGACTTTGAATCTTGAAAGAAAAGCCTACGATTATGGCGTTTTTCCAAAGTATTGGCAGTAACGGTACAGCAATAAAATTGAAAGAAATTCCAGATTACAAAAAAATAGGAAGCTGACACTTCCTATTTCAAACTTTCAAGCTTCTCAATATGTAATTGGATGAGGACATTTTTGTCAGCGGGCTCCAAATTTGAGCCTGTTACTCTTTTCACAGCAAGGAAAAACTTTTCATAAAGCGGTTTACGGACTCTCGGATGGGAATTTTCATCCTTTAGTTCTCTTTCGATCGCTTCTTTTAAAACGGCTTCTGCATCTTCATCTCCGGCAAGCTTTCGATTATTCCAGAGTTTTCTATATTCATTAAGTAAATGAGCAAAGTTCGGCTCCACTCTATGCACATCCTTCCAATTCAGGAAAATTAATATTCTATAGATGTATTTTTACATAAATAAATTTGCAAATGCAAAAAATATAGCTAATATGCTAGAAAGGAGAATAATTATATGAGTTCACCATATCGGTGCCCAAACTGCAAGACGAACAGAAGCCGTTTTAATATTATTCAGCAGGTTCCACAATCGATCAAGATGGATCCTCAGACAGGGCAGGTGCTCGAGGAGTATAGCAGTGAACAGCTGTCCCCTTTTCACATGCCATATAAAGGCCCTGAAAAAAGAGTACAATGTGCTGCATGCGGACTTGTAGAGGATGAGCGTACATTTGTTAAATTTGGTGAAAAGCTATAAAACAAATGCTTGCCCCCTTGAATAGTAATAAATAAAAGCTTGAGATTTTTTCTCAAGCTTTTATTTTTTTGAAATGAAACCATTATCCTGCAGAAATCTTTGGTTATCCACCTTCCATGAATCTCCCGGGGAGAAACGGACCAAGTAAATACTGCCTCGAAAATGCTTCCTCCCCTGATCTTTTATAAACCAATCTATTTCCACCGGTATTTCGAGGCTTACTTCCTCTGCTAAGTCTTCAGCAGGTAAAACGGGCATTGCGCTTAGTCTTACATTTTCTATTTTTGGAATCAATTTGTTCCAATTCAATGTTTGAAGGGATATAGCCCTTACTATCTTGGGATCTTGCTGCTTCAATCCAGCAACAAATGCACTGATTACATCATAAGGATTTGCCTTATACAGATAGTCTTCAAGCTTGCCGGCTGCTTTTAAAATCATCAATTTATGAGATAAGTCCATAAAATTCGTACGGTGTGTTGTACTGCCATAAAAGTGTATACAAAAGTGGCCGGGAAAGTTATTTTTTAATGCACCGCCTCCATGAGGCATGCCATGCATGGAAGCAGCAATCCATCGTTCACCATGGATAACGATAATGGCGCGCCTCTTCCAGCTCCATTTTCCTCCATAAATGCTTTTCATAATCTTCGTTTCTTTGGCTGTTAATGGCTGCACATCCGCATGATGGCTCCCTGCTCTCCTTTGGACTTTAAATTTTTTGCCTGTTTCAACATCCAGAACCGTAAATTTGCTGTATTTCGGCAGAATTCCGTTTGCTTTTTCCCAGGGAAGCATTTCGATTTGCCAGCTTATCCCCTCTTCCTCTGCAGATACAGATGAACCGCCTGAAGACAGGAGAACAACAGCCAAAACCATTGCTTTAAAGGTTTTCATTAGCTCCACTCATTTTTTATTATTTTTCAGATCAGCTTTATATAAAGAAGTTTCCCAAAAGCCTGCTCAATTCATTCATGAAACCGTAAAAAATCGCACCTAAAACAGGCACGATTGAATTAAATAATAGTAAAAATAATAGGCACTAAGTTAACAGCAGCTGAAATGATAATGAGTGACATACCCACCCCGCTCAGTAACCCTGTTAGACTTCTTAAAAAATTATTGCTGACTCTCCATTTTTTAAGCTGGGAAACACCATCCAAAAGCATAGGGATATGGAGAAAAATCCCCATAATAAGGAAGACTGGAGAAGAAATTGTTTCCGCATAAAATGACAGCGGTATGATTGCCGTATAGCCTGCCAATATAAACATGCAGCGATAGCAAACCGGAAATTGCCTTCCCCGTAAATGTAATGACCTTTCAGGTTTCCGGTGACAGGGCATGAATTTTAGGAGAAGCATATCTTTAAAAAAATCTTTAATCATTTAATTTCCGCACTCCGGGGTGCAATCACAATCAGTTGTTTCACAATCAAACAGGCCGCTGTCTTTCCTTTTACTAGAATGCCCGCTTAGAGGGCAATCCAAATAACCGAAGGAGAAATCACAGCAATCGTCACCCTCGCCCTTTTTCTTTTTATTCCGCTTTCTGTAATAGGAAACAACAAATACAATTAAAGTTACTCCCATAACCACAAGCAATCCACTAATAGCCAATTCATTTCCAGCTTTAGATGAAGAAACGCCAACAATTCCTGACATCAATAGTATTAGCCCTGCAGCCAACCCCAAAAATACCATAGCACTACCCAGCCTATTCTTTTTTTTACATTTTACCATGTTTACATAGGTTAAACTTAATTTTTTCAAATCGAGTAGGAGGGGGTG
>NZ_JAGGQS010000007.1:0-18162 GCF_018613175.1 Bacillus sp. ISL-47
AGGATCAAGGTGCCTTCCACTCCAATCAACTCAGTAATTAAAACTAGTTGTACGCAACAAACTTTGCGAAAACAGCCAATTATAAAAAGCAAAGAGCTGATGGACATTTCCGTCAGCTCTTTTAGGTATGCTGCAACGAGAATCAAACTTTCCGGATCGTCAGTTCCCTATTAGGAAATGTTTTCATCAAAATTTTCACTTTTTATCCTGGTGTTTATCAAGCATATCTTGCAAATACTCTACCGATTTCCCTCTTGGAATACTCAGGCTTTCCCACTTCTCATTTTTTAAAAGCTTGCCAATGTAGACAATTTGCCCAACATGATAAGCATAATGAGCCATTTGCCTTTCAATGGCATCTATAACGAAATGACTTTCACCGCGAATTTGAACATTTTTTATTAAATCCTGTTCCGTTAAACCATCTAATGTCGCGAAAAGCACCTGCCAGCCTTTTTCCCAATTTTGAATGAGCTCTTCCTTTGGAGCAGTAGCTGTTGAAAATTCTTCATCACGGTTTCGATACGGTTTCTCACCATCTGTTGTTAAAAAGTCTGTCCACCTTGAAACCATATTGCCGCTCATATGCCTTATGATCACAGCTACACTATTAGATTCCTCATTATAGGCCCAATTCAAATCTTCAGCCGAAAGCTGTTTAATAGTCTTATCTCCAAGACTCTTCACACTTCGAAACCTGTTCACTACAATCTTTAAATACTTTTGTCCAACACTCATAAAAAACCTCCTCTTTTTCACAGCGCAAATAATTTTAATTCCTAAGCAAAAAATAATCTTTCGAATACCTTGTTTCCTGAGAGATTCCGAGTTAATTGAATGCCTTATCTACTTTTCTAGCTAAATCTAATTGGTGTCGTCGTTAATCAATGGAACTATTAAAAGTCCTCTTTGATGAGCAATCACCATCTACCATATATGCTAATACTCTTTCTATGCATTAAAAACAAATGCGATGCCGAGTTGGAGCACCGCATCATCTTTTTACTTTTTCTCAATAAGACCAAAGCCAATTCCAACAGGGTCCACCAAATATGCAAGGTAAAAATCATCAAATTCCATTTTATCTCTTACCACCATTGCACCATTGTTTTTCGCTTCAGAAATCGCTTCATCAATCGAATCTACCTCTATTTGAATCCGGGTTCCATGAGGATAATCTTTTGGCCCTCTGCCTATGCCACCATTAATTCCAGTTTCCTGATCTTCTCCAGTCTTTACAGGCCAAAAATCCCAATTAGGTTCGGAAATCTCCCAGCCAAATACCTTGGAATAAAACTCAGCTGCTTTCTCTGGCTCCTGGCTGCTTAATTCAAACCCAACTACTCTTGCCATATTATCTCCTTCTTTCTTCCTAAGTTAGTTTTTTCGAAATCAGTTACCATCTCCAAAAATTTCTCTTTCTCATCCACATACATGAATTTCTTCTGAAAAAAACATTGGGAATCGAACTTGGGGAGCTTGAAAATAGTCAACCGCAACATTATAGATCATGTAGTAAGGCATGATGATTTTCCGCTTCAAAGCAAACTTAAAGTAAGTTCTTCTTCGCCAAAATGGAGTTCCCTGCCCAAGATACCGCCTCCAATTTAGGTTTTTATGATCGTTCCCTGATGAAAAAACATCTGCCATCTGCCATCGATGAATTTCCATATAGAGCTGCGTAACGAATGCTGCATTCTAGTATCGTCCCTTACTCGATAGGTTGCCAGCACTGTATCGTTTGATAATGAGTGAAGATCGAACTCGAAAAGAGTCATCTTCATCACGCCGATTCCTTCTGGTACCATGCAATCTTTTTTATACCAGACGTTCCCTGAGCTTCCGAATTCAAAGAAACCTTCCGCAAGCAGTTTATCAATCTCTTTAGGAGAAGTACGGGTTTCAGGTTTAAGCAGCTTTAGCTCCAGCTCGAGAATTTGCTGTTTTAATTGTTCCATCACCTAAATTCCTTTCTGTTAAAGATTTAAATCATGAACTTTTACCAGGGACATCGTTTCTTTATTACAATCCTTTTATAGAAGAATTAAAATTTCCTTTTAATACGATTACTTTATTCAAAAGGTTTCATAAAAATTAAAGGTGTTTTCGCAAACTTTGCTGCTTCTAAACAAGTAATGAGGAGTGGTTGATTTCCGCTCCAGGCTGCTCGCTTTCCGCGGGGCGGGCGGTGAGCCTCCTCGGTGCGCGGCACCTGTGGGGTCTCACCTGTCCCACTCCTCCCGCTGGAGTCTCGCACCTTGCGCTCCAATCAATCAAACTTATTTATCAATGTTTTTATTTAGGAACTCTATTTAAAAACAACAATCTCTTAGAAAAGGGCCAAATTAATAAATCCCAGCCACATCTATGGCCAGGATTTTTATTAAATTGCAGCTTTTTCGGATTAAACAAGGACTTCTGCACTCACTTTTTATCCATACTGTCATTTCTGCTGCCGCTTGCCGACTGTGTGCTCTCCCCATGTTTTACACCCTTGCTTTTATAAGGTTTTGCGCTTTTGGCTTTGTTTGCACTCTTTTGCCAGCGATTCCAGCCCTTCTTTCCTGTTCCTCTGCCTGTTCCGCTTTTGGCCTTCGATTTACTCATTAAATCATCTCCATATTTCATGATAAGCTGCCGTTACATTCATATCCATTTCTGGTTAGTTAGGAATCAACTTTAGTGAAAAGTTCATGGCTTCTTCTGCATTTCCTTAGAACATTAAAATGGCGTAACTTTAGACATAGTGAATTATACTCCAATTTCTATTCATATTATCAAATTCTTTATTAAAACTCCCGCCCCAGTTGAACATGTAAACCTTTTTCCGCATAATTCTATAGTGGTGATGAAAAAATGAATATATGGAAAGCCATACGTGAAGCAGCAGTCCGCGATGCACGAAAGCTTTTTAAAAATAGATCAGCCCGGCATGAAACATACGAAAAAGGCACAAAAGAAATTTATAGTTTGCCACCTGACAATGAAAAAAATATAGTGAAGATGCCAGCGCAGGAATAAAAATGCTGCTAAATAGTAAGGAGCCGAGTACCACCATTTCCAGCTAAAGTAATTAATAAACTTCAAGTGCACAAGGGTAATTTCAAAAAGGAGAGAAAATAAGAGCCATGCTGCGAGGTAAATAGAAAAATGCCGTAACGGCATGAGCATAAAATTAAGGAAAATAACCCCAAAAAGATGCACCAAGTGTTAACTCAATGATGTGGACCCCAAGCTGGACTCCCCCAGCATCTAATTCATACAGCCAAAGTATAAGCTCAAAACAACATCCGAACTCAAATTGATAAGTGCGACAACAAACCACGTTATGTATATTTCTTTATTTGATAAACGCTTTGGCATTAACCAGATAACGATAACATTAATGGCCAATGCTAAATAGGGGAACCAATACACATCTTTACCACCTTAATCCATTATTGAAAAGGGCTCCTAAATAAATTTATTAATTGGTATAGCGTTTATGAAAAAAACTTCAGAATACTATTTAGAATTTAAGATTTTTTCCAATTCTCGCTTTTCGTTTCCAGCCATCTTATCCACTTATAAAACCCCAATAAGATTAATAAAAGAATAGGATCTATCATAATTGAATACCATATCTTCCAAGATCCATAATTAAAATATCCCCAAGGTTCAGGAAGCAAAGCTGCCATTTCATAAAGTACAATGCATACCACAAAGAAAAACAGATATATTAGTTTTTTACCCATACTCTTTGTAAAAGGATACCAGTTGAGAAATATTAAATTTGCCGGCGGAACCAACATACTTCTCGGCAGTAATCCCTGCCATTCTATTCCTGTACTAAAATACCAATAGCTTTGGTACTTAAACTCCACGATTAAATCAAAAAGCAGCTGAAAAGCAATCGTGAAAGTCCAAATTTGCACAATTTGACTAGGAGTAATTCTTTTATTCGTTTTAAAAGCAATCAGGTTAAAAAGAATAATTGCAACCAGAAGTCCTATCATAAACAATTCCTTATTTCGCTTTCTTCCTAAAAAGGAGAAATTTTTTTAGTATTATGCCCTGTTTTCATACCTCTGTATGCGGGATATCGTAATTATGTGAATAAATCCCATAAATCTCTTACAAAGTCTCAGTAAAAAAAAGTTCTTTAAACATGAAAAAGAGAGCAGCTAACCACCCCCGGGGATTGTCTGCTCTCTATTTCATTATCTATGCACTCATCTGCACGATCATTTTCAGCTGCTTCCTCGCCCTGAATATTCTCGTTTTAACCGTAGACGGTTTTAAATTAAGTATACTTGCAATTTCATGCTCTTTTAATCCCTGGTCGAGCTTTAGGAAAAGAACATCCTGATAATCACGTGTCAGCTGTCTTACTGCCGAGTTAATTTCTTCAGCCATTAACCCTGCCTGCACTTCCTGCTCGACGTTTTGCTTTGTTTTTATTCCCAGGCATTCAATCATTTCCTGCTCCATTGGGATGACTGTCTTCCTCTTTTCTTTTCTGATAAAATCAAGGGCAGTTCTCCCGGCAATGACAGCGAGCCATGCTCCCACTTTTTGTTCATCATGTATCGTTTCAGCTTTTTTCATTGCTTTTATAAAAGTCTCTTGGACGACATCCTCCGCCATGTATGCGTCTCTTGTAATTGAAAAGCTTATATGATAAAGGCGTTTATAATGCAAGCTGTAAAGCTCTGAAAAATCGATCCTGTTCATCTTCATTTACTCCTCTAACTTCAGTGAAATAGAGACCTTGAATAAATCACCATCTGTATCAATATCCAGACTGCCCCCATGGAGATCGACAATCGATTTTGCGATGGCAAGGCCAAGGCCTGATCCATCTGTGTGCCGTGACTTATCGCCTCGTTTGAACCGCTCAAAAAGTTCTTCACTCTGGTCATTCAACTCGTATTTTGAAACATTTTTAAACGTAATGACTGCCTGCCCTTTAACAGCAGCGATCGCAATATAAACACGTGAATTCTCCAATGAGTACTTCAGGATATTGCCTATTAAGTTATCAAATACACGCCATAGCTTCTGGCCGTCTACATGGGCGAGCACCGGCACACCTGGATTTGTAACCCGGAAATGGAGATTAGATTCAGTGATCGCGCTATCATGCTCGGCTAGTGCCTGCTGCAGCAATTGCACGAGATCCACTTTTTCCATTCTCAGCTCAATATTCCCGCTCGCCATCTTTGAAACTTCGAATAAATCATCAATTAATACTTTTAACCGCTTGGATTTCCGGTCAATAATCTCCAGATATGCTGACCGGTCCTCACCAGAAACCTCGCCTGATTTTAAAAGCTCGGTATACGTAATAATAGAAGTTAATGGTGTCCTTAAATCATGGCTTACATTTGTAATAAGTTCCGTTTTTAGCCGTTCGCTCTTTGCCTGCTCACTTAGGGAAGTTTTTACACCTTGTTTAAGGATATTGATATTTCCAGCCAGTGCTGCAAGCACATTGTTTCCTGTAATCGGCAAATCCTGCCCCAGATGGCCGGAAGCCAGCTCGCTGGTTGTTTCAACAATTCGGTTGAAATAGCCGATGCGTTTGACCAGAGCCATCACCAGCGGGATGCCAATGAAAGACAGAATAAGCAGGTAAAAAAGCGCAAACAGCGGATGGAATAACATGATGATCGAGCCCATGCCCAATCCAAAAATCATTCCCAGCATCACAAACAGCTGCGTGCCAGTGCTTCGGTTTAAAAAGGCTTCTCTTAAGCTGTTGGCTGTTTTCACCGCAGCGTTATTTACTACCAGCCAAATTTTATAAAGAAGACTTTTTTTCCACGCATTTTTTATATTTTGCCAATCTTTGAACTCGTCAGCAAGATATTTCGCTTGTACAAATGCGAGGCCGCAAAGTCCAGATGCTCCTACTAAAACAATGATCATTTCCATTGCATCAGAAGAAATCTCATAATTAAACATGAGTAAATCTTTTAAAAGAAAAAGTGACAGCACCGCCCCTATGGCAGTAAAGCCAAATAGTACAATCCTTAAATCAATCGGAAGCTTGTTATATAACGGCCGCCATCTTTCCATTTCTCCCGTGATTGCCTTTGATTTTCTGCCAGCAACCAATGCGATGATCAGTGCTGCAATACTGGCTCCCACATATATTAATAAAGCAATCTGCTTTTGTTTAAAATCGCTGTTCTGCATGATAAACATGTTTGTGTCCGGCAAGCTTTTTGCCAATCCTATCTGGCCAACAAAAGAACCGCTATTTGTTTCGATTAATGTTTGGGCAAGATCTTCATACCCTGGCATAACAAAATTTATGAAATACCCTTTATCCATGCTGTAATCAGTCAGATATAACATGTCTTTTGGGTTCATTTGGTCTTTTACAGATTCATCTTTTGATAGGTTTAAATTCGTATATACTTTACCTGTTGCTGTATCTTTAAAATAGTAGGTAAATGAATTTTCGAATCCTTCATATTCACTTCTTAGGTTTTCCCTGTCTTTGAAATACGCCTCTAATCGCTTTTCTTTTTCTGCTTGTACCTTTTTCCGGACATGTTCATCACTCTCAAAATTCTTGGTGATATCCTCTATTTTTTTGATCCTTTCATCTGTGAAAAATTGAACCAGTTCATCATTATTAGCGTCCTTTGCCTCTTGAATCTTTTGTTCATATTGGCTTTTAATATTGGCGATTTGCTCGGGTAAACCGCCGTAACGGTAACGGTGCTCATTAATATCTTCTTCCGTCACCGTTATTGCTTCTTTCGCTTCCTCTCCAGTTAGATCATTTAATTCAAACATGCTTAAGTACCCTGCAAATTGGTCAACATCACTTCTGAATTGAGGTGTATGGAAATAGTCAGGGTTTGTGTATTCAGAACCATAGCTCATTAGAGACAAAATTCCGCTTAATCCAAATGCAAACAGGATTGTGATGAAAGCTATAATAAATTTATTTTTCCATCTTGTATCCAATACCCCACACCACCTTTAAATATCTCGGATTCTTCGGATCGATTTCGATTTTTTCACGAATTTTACGGATGTGCACCGCCACTGTATTTTCCGCGTTATAGCAAGGCTCGTTCCAGACCCGCTCATAAATTTCATTTATTGAAAAAACACGTCCTGCGTTTGACATCAGCAGCTCCACAATTTTGTATTCTATCGGCGTCAGCTTCACCGGCTCTCCATTCACCGACACTTCTTTCGCTTCCTTATCGAGCATAAGGCCGTTTAAGTCAATCACCTTTTTGATTCCTTCAAAAGTTCCAAAGGTCACATATCTTCTAAGCTGGGATTTTACCCGGGCAACCAGTTCCATTGGATTAAAGGGCTTGGTGACATAATCATCAGCCCCTACTTGCAAGCCCAAAATTTTGTCCGTATCCTCGCTCTTGGCGCTTAAAATGATGATCGGGATGTTCTTCTTCTCGCGAATCTTATAGGTAGCCGAAATTCCGTCCAGCTTCGGCATCATCACATCCAATATAATCAGATGCACCTGCTGCTCATTTAAAATTTCCAGTGCTTCAATTCCATCCTTTGCTTTCAGTACGGTAATGCCCTCATTTTTAAGATAAATTTCGATTGCATCCCGTATCTCTTTTTCATCATCTACTACAAGCACATTATAATGTTCCATATTCCCCCTACTTTCCAGCGGCTCGTTTTCATATTTTTATACTAAACGTAAAATCTTAACATTAAAGTAATAGAAATCTTAAGAATTTCTTAAGATTAGAAAGTCACTTCTTAAGTTTTTATGCGTCGGTTCTATTTTATAATGGGTGGAACTGGAAAAATAGACTTGTAATCGGAAGGCAGCAAAAAAGCACCGCACATCAGCTATTTTTGCTAATGAACGGTGCTATAATAGATATAATGGCTATTAAGTTTCTGGTGTACGATTTTTTGTTATTATTTTAAGCAGATTAAGTTTTATCCGCGAAAAAACCTACTATATCCGAAAAACTGGAATTCTGAATGGACTCTATTACAAGTCTTTTCATTATTATACTTATTCCATTAGGTGCTCCAGTCCAGTTACCTCAAAAAATTCCGGGATAGGCTTCATTTCCTTTTCACCTTTCTCAGATTGAAGGAAAAGCATTTGATTTTCTTTAATGTAGTGCACACTTATCCTAAGTATGTCCTCTCCTGATTCATTCAAAAAAGCAAGGGTCCCGTACTTTTCCTGGTGTTCAAATCTGTTTGTGTCATAGGCTTCCAGATTGATAAAATTAATAATTTCATTAATGTCATTTTGATCTTTAATCAGCGTACAGTCCTGATCTAATGGATCTTTATACACACAAATACTTGCAGGCTGTATATTCCATGGTGTATTTTCCGGCGGAATATAGTGGTCAAATCTTACCTCAGTTTGGTTCTCGGTTTGAAAATAGCCCGCTGAAAGGGACAGCTCTCCTTCAAAACCATCCTTTGTCCAGGATGACATAAAACCTGCCCAATCATTTGCTGGATCATGATCATCCAATGCAGAACCTTTATACCTAAGTCTCCACCCATTTGCCGGAAGCTCCTCCATATAAAAAGCGTAAATGTTCTCCCAGTGATTTCCATCCATCACATAATCGTCACACCTGGGCTCCAGACCTTTATATAAAGGGATATCATCATGCTTTTCCGGAATGATGCTCATGCCCTCATATGTCTCATTTGTAATATATAAATACCCCCAGCCTCCTGCTGCTAATAAAACCGTAAGTGCCAAAAGAAGAAGCATTTTAGTGTTTTTCATTTTCTGGCCCTTTAATTTTTCTAGTAATCCATATGATAGCTGAAAGGGGCAACAAACTCGCAGCAAAGAATCCGATGGCATAAGCAGGTATAATGGCCTCAGGAACTCTGTCATTCATTTCAATGCCCATGAAGTGAATCCCTATGCCATTCCCATCAACATTAGTTCCGAGAGACCACAAATCCAAACCCTTAAAAGCTAAAGTAACCGTCAGGAAAACAAGAAAACTCAATAATAATATCCGATTCATCCGGGACCTCCTTACTTAGTAAGACCGCACTGGGGAAATAAGATGAAGATAGGAATCATTGCCGACCGGCTCTATCAAAACCGGCCTCATTGAACTGCCAAAGCTTAATCGAACTTCTTCTTCCTGGATTGTCTTTAAAGCTTCCATTAAAAAGGTTCCATCCAGTGAAATGGATAACGCTCTTACACCGCTAATATCATTTATCTTTTGAGTTTCTTCAATATACCCTATTGCCGAAGAACTAGAGGAAATTCTTAATGTTGAGCCCTCTTTGACCTCTAAATGAACTTTATTATTTTTCCATTCACCCGCAAACAGACTTGCCCGATCAATCCCCTTTAAAAGCTGATTGGTATTAAAAGTAATAACCGTCGCAGCCTCCTGGGGAATAAGGCCGGAAACATCCGGATACCTGCCTTCAATCAGGCGTGAGTAAAATAAAATGGTTTCAGCTTTAAAGAGAATATAGCTATCTGTTAGAAATATATGTATTTCCCCGGCTTCATGATTCATTAACTTGACGAGCTGATGGAGGCTGGAGCCTGGAACAATAAAAGAGCCATTGATCATGCAATCAATCTCAGTTTTTCTTAATGCCAAACGATGTGAATTAGTTGCTGCACATGAAAAGCGGTTTTCCTTAAAAGACATATGGACACCTGTCAGTACGGGTCTTGATTCATTCTTGGATGCAGCAAAAGCAGTTTGCTTAATGATTTCCATTAGTTTTATAGCTGGAATTTTAAAATGCTCGGCATAATCCATTTGCGGAAGTTTTGGATACTCTTCAGAGGGGATACCATTTAGGTTTGTAAAAATGTCGTCGGATGTGATGGTCATATGCTGCTCTTCGTCTACTTTAACATGAATGTCACTCGGCAATTTTTTCACAATTTCATTTAAAAATTTTGCTGTTATAACAGCATTTCCGGACTCAAAAACCTCCAGGACTTTCACTCCATCAATGACTGCTGGAATGACTTTTTCTATGAAAATATCCGAATTGCTGCCGGTAAGTGTTAAACAATCGTTTTCTGCGGCAACTTTGATGCCCGTTAAAATGGGAAAAGGCGTCTTTGAAGATACCGCTTTACTTACATCTGCAATGGCATGATTAAAAAATTCGTGCTTTACCTTAAATTCCATCTATACCCCACCCTATATTAATCAATAGGATATTTATTCGACAAAATTCCTGAAAATCCCTTTTTCTTCATTTGTTTAACTTCTCTTTAAAGATTTCTAATGGGAAAAATTTCTCATCCAAAACAGCATCCATTATTTGTTTTAAAACCTTAGCTTCCCGAAGTTCCTCCTCATCGAAGTTACCTAATTCTGATAGTTGTACCCATTTACTATCTGTAATCTCTTCCTCTTCTAGCTTCAAGGAGCCGCCAATAATTTCAGCAATAAAATGAAATAGGATCACTTGATGATTAGTGCTGCTGATAAAATGATAGACACCTGTCGATTGCGTTAGCTTCACTTCAAATCCAGTTTCCTCTTTTACTTCTCTGCATGCAGCTGTAAGTATATCTTCCCCTCTTTCTATCCTCCCGGATGGGAAGTTCCATTTATTCAGCGCTAATGGTTTATTCTCTTTTATCATTAACACTTTGCTGTCCATCAATATTGCTACGCTGGCTACGAGCACAATACCATTTTGAGTCATTTTAATCACTCTTTCAAATTTGTTTAGGGTTAAACGAAATATGACAGGATTACAAACCTTTTTAACTAAGCATACAAATTTCTTCTTTCTGCATAATATTGTTTATTCTTTTAAAAAATGGGAATTATGCTTAATAATCTTACTGACAAGGAGTGACCATATGTCTAAAAACAAATACAAAGACAAGGCTATGAATGCTGTTAATAAAATAAAAGCCAATTTAAAAGGTAAGTTTTTTGAAATGGCAGATATCCCCTCAGTTTCAGTTAAGCAGCTGGCCGAATTTATTCAGCAGCATCCTGACACACAAATATCAAAAAAAGAGCTGCTCGGAAACACATACACTTTTTACCGGCTAAAAGTAAATGAGGATTTTCTTTATATGGAAACCAACAATGACCATATCTTGCAGCTCGATGGCTCTTCGCATGGAAAACAATTTGTATCCTATCGATCATACCGGGATACTTACGATTTAAATACACCGATGAAATTGACCTAAATAAGATGCGAAAATGGGCTCTCTCTTCTGGAGAAGCTCATTTTTATATGATTAGAAACCAAGAAACCAATGAAATCGGGCCATTGTTTGTAACAAGTAAAATACTATAAAGAATACCTGCTGTCTGCCCAAATAGATTTCATATTATTATGGCGGCTGATTGGCTAAAGATATATTTTGATAAACGGATCGTTTCCTTTATTCGTTCCTCTTCTGATTCGAAAATTCCACTTTTAATTCCTTTGCGGATATTCATGGCTTCTTTTATAATTGGATGCCATTTTTCCGGTAAATGCCCCAATGCATACTCTCCTGCACCAAGCTTGGAGATAATATCATTCTCTCTTAATGTGTAAAATTGGCGAAGCAAGCCAAGTACAGTCCACTCTATTTCTTCATCTATCACACGAGCTGGCATGAACTTTACCTCATCAATCGATTTCTCGATTTTCTGAATTCGGCTTACCCAATAAGTGTTCATGTTTTCATATGAGTAAGCCATCAAATCATTTTCGTTTATCTCAAAAGCTGGTTCTGGTCCATAGAAGACAATTCCCTTCTTTTTTAGAAGCGACCAGGTGACAGGGGTAAGGAAATGGCCGTATCCCAATTTTCCATTATTGTAGAAGTAGCTCTCGCTAAGCTTTCCTATCTCATCCAGTGTCACATATACTCCATCCATCTTTGGCTGTTCAAACTTTTCCGCTATGATCCTATGAATCTCAGCAATCCCCTTCGTCTCTGCTTCTGATAAACAGTTGCGGGTTACAGCAACAAAATCAATATCACTGGAGCCTTCGACATAGGCTTCCAATGCAATGGATCCATGAAGGTATAATCCTTCAAGCTTTTTTGGAAGGCGTCCATTTAATAAATTTATGTATTCATTTAAAATTTCTTCAACCATTTTGGGAATTTTTGTCATTTTAGATCCTCTCATACACTTCATTCCTTATATGTCTTTTATGGGCAATGACTAAACTGCACATAAAGGAAAGCAGTAAAATAAAAGCTTTAATATTTGGCTCCTATTTGTATTCAATATTTTCCAGAAGAAACCTTCTGCTAATTAGATTAAGTTACAAAAAATAATGCTTAACCTCTTAGGAAGTTAAGCATTTTATACTTATTTAATCTCAATATTTTTAATTATTTTTGCCGGGTTGCCGCCTGCAACCACATTCTCAGGGACATCTTTGGTGACGACTGCACCAGAAGCAATAACCGCATTATCGCCTATATTCACTCCAGGATTGATGATGGCTCCCCCGCCAATCCAGACATTATTTCCGATTGTTACAGGCTTCCCAAATTCCCTTCCGGAATTGCGTTCAACCGGATTTAGCGGATGAGCAGCCGTATAAATATGTACTCCCGGGGCAAGCATGCAGTTGTTTCCTATCCGCACCTCGCATACATCAAGAATCACACATTCGAAGTTGGCAAAAAAGTTTTCGCCCACATGGATGTTGTAGCCGTAATCACATCGAAAAGCCGGCTCCAGAAAAAGATGATCACCCGTTGATCCAAACAATTCTTTTAGCAGGCTGATCCGTTTATCCTCTTCAATCTCTGTTGTTTGGTTAATTAATCTAACAAGGCGTCTTGCATTTTCACGATCCCTTAACAGCTCCGGATCTACTGGATCATACATTTCGCCGGCCAGCATTTTTTCTTTTTCTGTTTTCACAAATACATCCCCCATTATTAATAACTTTCCTTTTATGAAAACAGGTTTATGGGAGAAATACAAGTTTTACCCGCGAGGTTATCATTTGATAATCATAGACAGGACTGATGTGCGAAACAAATACTTTTGATCAGCTATGAAGCAGAGTAAAGCTTCCGCTTCCTTATCCTGTTTCCCTTCTGCTCCTCAATTGAGTGTAAATTTGCTGATAGGCAGAGGCCTCTTGAACCATTCCTTTTTGCTGATACATTTTGCATAGTTGCCATACAGGGTCCGGGTCAGTTGGTTTGAGTTCCATTTCCCAGAAGAAGCATTCGATGGCTTGATCATACTGGCTGAACTCTGCATAATATTGCCCCAATTCCATCATTCGGTCGGGATCCTCCAATATGGCTGCCATTTTATTGATTTTTCGCATGGCCAGACTGTGCGGAAACTTTTTTGAGACTGGCTTTAGTTTAGCAGAAACAGTCATTAAATCATGCCCCTCCATCAATTTGGCAATCAGCTGCAAAATCCGCTGTTCCGTTTGCATCGGATCATCTTCCTGGTCGATCTGCTGGAGGAGAAGCAAAAATTCATCCAAATGGGATGCGACAAACTGGGGATCCAGGTGTTTTCTCAAATCTTTTAGAACGTTATTGAATTCATCTGGCAGATCCTCGATAAATGGGAACAAATAAATGGCGGCTTTCTCCAGCTGTCCATTTCTGATCAATTCTTCAATAAACCCAAGAGATTGCTGTACACCTTGAAACGGATTTATTTTTGCCTGTGATAAAGCAATGATCCAATTCTCAAGCGGTATGTAGTGCAGCGCAAGATCTGTATTGCTTTCAACGGACTCTGGTGTAAGGTTCTTTTTATCTTCCATCCAAACCAGCAGCCATTCTGCATATCGTTCCTGATTTTTCAGCAAGGTTTCGAGCATTGTATGGTGATTGCAATTTTTGCGCTTTGCGAAGCAGTAAAATTCTGAGTACAAGGGATCCTTTTGATGGATGGCTGAAATGGGTGATGTGTAATAGAAATTTGCATATGAACTGAACTCGCGGGTGTTGAGGATATCTCCCACTGTAACTAAGGAAGGTGAAAGGTCAGATAATATATGGATGGATTGAAAGGCCTTTAAAAAACTGCCGTTTCTTCTAAAGTGGAAAAAGATTTTTTCGATGGTTTTACTGAGCTGTTCTTTTGAAAAAAAAGAATCGAGAGCAGCAGCTATGCAAGGTATTTCAAGGAGGGAATAATTGCGCTGAAGCATGGTGAAGAGCTTATTTTTTGCAGGGATGGTTAAAGGTACAGCCTGATAGAGACCGGATAGTAAGGGGTGGTTTCTTTCTAATACAATTCCTTCTTTCATCGCTTTATCTATGAAGGTGCCTTCTTCAATGTGTTCAATCAGATCGCCATAAATGAGGTTGTTTTTGTAGAAAATGAAATAGTATTTTTCCTTAAGCTTTGTCTCGACCACAGCAACCTTAAATCTTGCGAAAAGCGCAGTCCGGATCACTACTCCATTTTTTATGCCTTTTTTCGATTTAAAAGTTATTTGGGTTGGCAACATTGGTTCATTTTTCATGCTACACTCAGCCTCCTATAGAATCGGATGAAAAAAAGGGAAGGAAAAAGTTACTTTAAATTCATTATACGCCAACAGATTTCAAAAAGCGACCGTCCTAGAATGCATGGGGACTAGTCTGTTCTTTAACGGCCGTTCTTCCCAAAACTGGCCAAATTTTGTCATCAGCTATTTATTAAGTTTATTTGAAAAATGAATTTTTTCAAAGTCACTAACGTATTAAATAGAAGATTCATAAATTTTTTGGGTGGTGCACATTCAACACAGCTCTTCATCCAACCCAGAAGCGCCATGAAAGTGAGGAAGCAGGATGACCGTTTTAGAAGTGAGAAATCTGCGAAAGTCGTTTGGTACAATACGGGCGGTGCAGGATATCAGTTTTTCAGTAAAAGCCGGGGAAGTGTTTACCATTATCGGTCCTAACGGGGCTGGGAAAACGACGACATTGGAAATGATTGAAGGTTTGGTTCCGCCCGATGATGGAGAAATTTATTTTGGCAATTTGGACTGGAACAAAAACGCTGTGGCCATTAAAAAGAAAATTGGCGTCCAGCCCCAATCGAGCGCCATGTTTGACTTATTAACACCAGAAGAAAACCTAAATCTTTTTGCTTCCTTTTATGATCATGCCAGGTCTGCTGATGAAATTCTCGAGATCGTAAATCTAACTGACCATCGTAAAAGTCAGGTGAAAAAGCTTTCCGGCGGGCAGCGGCAAAGGCTGGCTATAGGCCTTGCGCTGATCAGTGATCCGGACATTATTTTTCTGGATGAACCAACAACCGGACTGGATCCCCAGGCACGCCGAAATATTTGGGATATTATTCTTCACCTCAAGCAATTAGGCAAAACCACCATTCTAACGACTCATTATATGGAAGAAGCCGAAAAATTAAGTGATCGTGTGTGCATCGTGGACCAGGGCAGCATCATTACGCTGGATTCCCCTTCTGCTCTCATTGAGAGATTAACAAATGAGCGCGAAATTAGATTATCTTTCCTTGATGGCGAGAATGCTTCAAAGGAGGCTGACCAGTTTTCCAGGAACCTGGATTCTGTCGCAAGAACTGAGCGTGAAGGAGCTTCCCTAAAAGTCTGGGCCGTAAAACCGGAGGAAACACTATTGGACCTGTTCAAGTTCACCAAGGAGAAATCGTATCAGGTGGAGCAGGTTTCCATTCGGGAAATGAGCCTAGAAGATGTTTTTATTGCTTTTACCGGCAAGGAATGGAGGGATTAAAATTAACCATTTCCATCAATTTAAAATGATGCTTTCAGCTCAGTTAAAATTGACGCTCCGGGAAAAACAGGCTTGGTTTTGGGGTATCTTTTTCCCCGTCATCCTGATGGTTATTTTTATGGTAATCTTTAGTGGAAATTCAGATGAAGAGTTTCAATCAGAAGTTGCCATTGTAGATCCCAATCCGAACCCTGCTTCGGAAATGCTGTTAACGCAAATCAGCAGCCTTCCCGTATTTGACGTGAAATCCGGCAAGCCTGTCAGCAGAGAAAAAGCAGAGGATTGGGTAAAAGAGCAGGAGGTCGATGCTGCCATCATTCTTCCTGAAACAACAGATGCCTCTTCTGTTTTGCTGATCGTGAATAAAGAGGATGAACAGGGTGTCGCAACACAGGCTGTTTCCGGCATACTGGATAAATTTGTGCAGCAGGCCAATTTATTTGCTGCCGGTGCAGACCCTGCTTATGAATTAAAATTTGAATCCGTTTCTTCAGGGAACAATGAATTAAATTATACTGATTTTCTATTAACCGGCATGATTGCTTTATCCATTGCACAAGGCGGAATGTTTGGAATGGTTGACCTCGTTGAAATGCGCAGGAAAGGATTAATCAAGAGGCTGCGGATGACGCCTGCAAACATGGGCATATTTGGTTTAAGCGATATGGTCATGAGATTGCTGTTCAGCATCATACAAATCATCTTGCTTTCATTAATAGGTGTCCTGGTTTTTGGTGCCAACCTTTATATAAGCCCTATTAGCCTCGTCGTTGTATTCCTAATGGGAGCCTTATCTTTTAATGCCCTTGGCTACTTCTTTTCTTCTTTCAGCAAAACGACAGAAGCCTATATGGGCGTTGCAAACATTGTCAGCTTCCTTATGATGTTCTTAAGCGGCGTGTTTTTTCCGGTAGAAACAATGCCTGATTGGCTGCAGCCAGTCTCCAATATTCTTCCGCTTACCTATTTTGCTGACGGACTGAGAGAAAGCATGGTGTATGAAACAAGTATCGATTCTGGTTCACTGTGGCTTGGTATTGGCGTGATGGTGATTTGGGGAGCCATCACTTTCATTCTGGGATCCTGGCTGTATAAAAGAAAAGCAATAGTAGCAGACAGATAAACGAAAAAGTGTTGGTTGCATACTTTAGACAACTAACACTTTTTTGATTTTTACTATTAGAGCTTACTTTGATTCCTCAAACCTTAATTCTTTGACAAACCTTCATGATCTGTAGCCATAGGAGGCTGTTCAAACCAGCCATTTTCAATTAATAGATTCATCCCGTCTTCGGCTAATACTCCAATTTCAATGATCATGCGTGCGTAGCTTGCGGACAAGTCCCTCCGCTGGGCCATGGACATCGCTTCACCATAATAACCTACAGCAGAGGACAGCAGGGTTGATATATGATACAGCATGAGCTTATCTGAAAAAGGAGGGATGGTTGAATCAGTTACCTCCGCTTCAAATGACCTTGGAATATTTAAATTAGATTCTGTTAACATTCCAGATAGGATATCTAGGTGTTTACGGCAAACCTGCCTGGCTCTTTCCATATATTTTTGAACATCTTTTGATCGGGCTACTTGGCCAAACCCTAATTCTAAAACGATTTTCGCCATTGTTTTCTGTATATTTAGATAGACTCCGCTGATTTCGACTGAATTAATAGGCCTTCTTTTTCCAAGCCATCCGGTTAGATAATTTTGTTTTTTTACAAAATCAATTTCCTGATGGTTGTTTAAAATCGGCGGCTTTACAATAATTCCTTTATCAATTAGTACATCTGTAGAACGGTCATATAATTCCATCGTTTCATTTATAACCTGATTCATATATTTCCTAATGTCCGTCCGGGTAGAATTGCCCAAAGCACCCGCATATCTGGTTCCCCCATGTATTGACATTATATGTATATATACACCCATAAAAGGATCGGTAAATAATAACGGTGCATCCATATTGACATCTTCCTCTGTAAAACCAATCGGGATGGGATAACTATCTTTTTTAAAGAATTCGTTGATTTTTCTAATATGGCTTTCTGATAATTTAAGGGCATATTCAAGTACTTTACGTATCTTTTTATCCTTTATATGATTTAAAAAATACCGCAGGATACAAACGGATAAACTGTCATTAATGTATTGTGACCAAAGGGTTGCAAGCTCGGCTGCAGTAAGTTTATCTTCATGGTTTCCGTCTAGCATTTCTTTGCCCCCTGCTATTTTTGTCTAATATATCATTTCCTAATTCTGCTCCGTTTATTAAAAAATCATAAATATGAATATACAGTTTTCCATACTTAAAAATCAGCACTAAAAAATTAATATAAAATAAAGGCTGTTTATGCATACTTTGTTGCTTTTTAAACAAGTAGCGAGGAGCGGTTGATTTCCGCTCCAGGATGCTCAGCGAACGCGGGGTGGGCGTTGAGCCTCCTCGGCGCCAGCGCCTGTGGGGTCTCACC
>NZ_JAGGQS010000079.1:0-12024 GCF_018613175.1 Bacillus sp. ISL-47
AGTTTGTCGACAGTCTGAAAGAACCATCTTTTGATGGTTCTTTTAATGGTCATTACATTCTCAATTAAAACAATATAGATAACCCAAGCCATTTTAAAAAGTCATTTTTTCTTATTTAGCCGGTTCTATAACTTTGAACCAAAAATCTTTTTATAGTTCCTATTTACAACGTAATACTTGTCAGCATGAAACCTCGTTTTTCTATTAATGCTGTCTACAATACCCATGGCAACGTTTAGATACAATGGCAACGGTGTATGCGAAATTAATATTCCTTGATTCGGAGATATTGGCAATGTAAACTCTGCACTCCTATATCCCCTTCTGTTTGTTTGTAATTTATAAAGCGTTCAACATTTCAAACAAGGTCAATTTCTGTTCAACAGACCTAACTCGATTTAAATTTTGATTACTTCTAGTACCTTTACAAGTTGTCTTCCTAATAACTTTTAATGCATAAAAAAATCCACCCTTCTTTTTACAGAATAAGTGGATTAAACACACCAGTATACAGATAATCCGTCACACTAGGTTTATGTAATTTACCGAAAAAATACTAGTGACTTTATCAAAACAAATCACTGTCAAATCACAGTCAAAAAACTGTTCAAACCGTTGATAACATTGAATGGTTTGGCGGGACCGCCTGGGAATCGAACCCAGCTGACCTGGCACGCAGGTCATAATAAAAACTCCTATTGTAGAAGTTGCTGACCTTGTTTTGTTTCCTTCAACAAACAAGTCTTCTACAAAGGAGTTTTTGTAAATAAGCAAGCCCTTTTCATAGTAAATATTAATTTCATGAACTGTTCACTTTTTCAATGGACTCAGACAGCTTGTTTCCCAAAAAAGTGAACTCCTTCATTACTACTTAATTGTTTAGTATTCATTAACATTTATACTTAAACTTAAATTTAGGCTTTATGTATTATCACTCGAATACTTCCCTTCCTTATCCCCTATACTTGATCGTTAGTCCTTTTAAGAAGTTTCTGGCAAAATTGTCTAAGCATATTTTATAATTTTTATGTCCTTCTTTTCTTAAAAAAGCTCCGATTTCTCCTTTTGAAACGTTTAATCCAGCTTTTTTGAATATATCTATCATGTCCTCTGTTGTTAATGACAAGGCGATTTTGATTTTCTTTAGAAGGATATTGTTTACGTTTGTATTATTTTCTATGGACGGTTCCGGCGTATTAGGTTGACCTGGTTTTGGCTCTTGTTTACCTCTTTTATAGATAATGAAGCCATTCAAAAAAGAATTTAACATACTATTCGTCAATTTTAATTGGCTGTCATTCTCTTCTTCATCATCTGACTTTTTAAGGATCTTTACCACCTCTGGTACGGAGACCTCTATTCCTCCAAGTTTAAAGATCTCTGCCATTTCACTATTTTTGATTTCTAACGCATATCTCAATCGGATTAATATATCATTATTATCTATCATCTTATTTCCTCCTATTTTAAAATGGGCACTTCTCTTTATTGCAAAAGGACCCTTTTACTATCTTAAGTCTATCATCGCCGCAGCCTTACAATGAGTAGAGTACGGAAACAATCAATTTAATATGCTTTAGCCCCTAAAGAAAGTATATGGATGGCACAAAAAAACCGCACAGCATCCCACTATGCGGCAATCATATGTACATTTGGCGGGACCGCCTGGGAATCGAACCCAGCTGACCTGGCACGCAGGTCACAAGCGGTTTTGAAGACCGTGGAGGGCACCAGCACCCCAATCAGCCCCGTAAAGACTCTTCTTATTATAAGGGCAAATGGGGCTGCTTTCAAGACTATTGCTTCCTTTCTTGTCGAAAAGGTGGACAAGGATTATAATAGGGACAGGAAATTAAGTGTGTAGGTGAATGCAATGCAACTTGAAGGCTGGTTTTTGTGGTTTATTTTATTCTGGGTTGTGGTTCTGATTTCGTTCTTTGCGATTGGCGGCTTTTTTATGTTCCGGAAGTTTTTAAAGCGGATGCCGAAAGAGGATGGGAAATCGGATTTGGATTGGGAAGAACATCATGTGAATGAAACACGTCATCTTTGGCAGCAGGAGGAAAAGGATTTGCTGGAGGATCTGGTAAGCCCGGTGCCTGAGCTGTTCAGAGATGTGGCGAGAATGAAAATTGCCGGGAAAATTGGCGAGCTTGCCTTAAAGGAAAAGGCAACAAAAATTGACCAGGATCTCTTGATTCGGGGATATATCTTAGCTACCCCAAAACGGGATCATAACTTCCTGCGCAAGAAATTAACAGAAAAACAAATAAGCATGACGCCATATGAGCATTTGTTTTAGACCATTTCGGATAACCGGAATGGTTTTTTATTTATTGGTGTTTTGGTTTTTGGCATCTTGTTGATTGGATCGGAAGGCACAAGATGCTTTAAAATGCATTTGCATTTTTTTCGTGCGGTGTCAATTCGGATGCTTATTCTATGTCCTGCTGGAGAAGCTTTCCCAAGAGAGTCCCCCGCAGGCGTGGAACCTAAGGAGGCTCCCGGTCCGCCCGCGGAAAGAGAGTGCCTGCAGCGGAATTAAGAGTCCAATGTAACAGAACCATTCTTAATAAATAGGAAAGGTTTTGAGGCTGTTGAATAGAAATTAGTAGTAACCCATTTTCCTAAAGGAGAAAAAATATGACCTCTAAAGCAATTTTCTTAAAACAAATGTCTGCCTGCCTCGATCAGCCCAATTGGTTTGTGCCATTCACTGCATCCGTAAATGGCCTTTCAGCAAAGGAAGCTTCCTTAAAATCGGGATCAGCCAATTCCATCTGGCAAATCGTAAACCATCTTACTTTTTGGAATGAACGGTACTTAATGAGGTTCAAAGAATTAACGCTGCCAGAAGCAAGCATCTCCAATGATGACACTTTTAACAGTGATGCCTCTGTTTCAGAAGAGGAATGGCAGTCCGCTGTATCAGCTCTCAAAAAAGTAATGACTGAGTGGATAATTGCTTTAGAAGAATGCACTGATGAAAAGATGCTTTCTTCAGCTTACAAGGAACCCGTTGAACCCTGGTCTTCAGTTATTGCCAATCTAACCATTCATAACGCTTATCATATCGGCCAAATAGTAGAAATACGTAAAATTTATGGACTCTGGGATGCCAAAAATGGAGTTCATTAAGATTCCCTTAAAAAAAGCCGCCGAGCCCATGCCCGGTGGCTTTCAATCTTATAATGTCGTCTTCGGATTCCCTGCCCCATAAAGCTCCTGATGCAGCTTGCGGTAATTCAAATACATCGCAATCCTCCAAGGCACAATCATGGCAAAAGCAAGAATCCAGAACATGCCGCTCAGCTCACCATAGTCAATCGTTGAACTAAGCACCATTTTTCCAATAATCCGTACTACAAGCAATCCTATTAATATAAAAGCAAATGCTTTTGAACGCCTCAGGTAGATTTCGTTATCCCTGATTTCAAATGAAGATGTTTTGATCAGCAGGATGGAGAAAAGCATACCAACTGCAGCTGCTTCCAGAATCTCCATGGGAGTCACTCGAAAATACGGGACCACAAACATGAGCGCACCTGTGCTCATGAAAATCGGCGGCAAGATGATTTTCTTGGCGGAAGCCGGTTTTTTGGCTGCTTTCATACGTACAAACATAACAGCAATGGCCATAAAAACAGCACCGATTGATGAAATTAATACAAAATCCATGCGATTTCATCCTCTGTTTCATTAGATTACTTTCCTATTATATCTTAATGGGCTTGATTTAGGTACATTAAAGACAAATGAATTAAAAAAAGCCAACTCCATTTGATACCCGGACACATCCTTATGTCCAGGGTACCTGAGTCAGCTTCTTAGCTTAATACCCGATTGACTGCTTCCAGTACACGCCCTTCTTCAAAAGGCTTTACAATAAAATCCTTTGCGCCTGCTTCAATGGACTCAACCACTACCTTCTGCTGACCCATTGCCGAGCACATAATCACCTTGACGTTTGGATAATCTTTTTTAATTTCCTTCATAGCATCCAGTCCGCTCATTTCCGGCATGGTAATATCCATCATAACGAGATCCGGCTCCAGGTTTCCATACAGCTCAACAGCTTCCCTGCCGTTCTCTCCTTCTCCCACAATCTCATGGTCGGCTTTTTTTAAAATGCTGCCCAGAGTGACTCTCATAAACTTTGCATCATCCACTATTAAAATTCTTGCCACACTGTTTCCCCCTTGTACTGCATTGGAACTATATCTCTATTATACTTTTATCATAGTAAAAAATAACCAAAACACCAAGTAATAAACCTCTACATCCAGTAAAAAAGTTTGGTTCCCATATGAATCAACTATCCGCACTGAAAGAACACATCTTACAATATAGCGAAGTATCAGACAAATTTCAATTTAAAGAATACGACAAATTTCGACCGGACCATAGCCCTTTTTACTTATATCAAAAAAAGCAGCACATTCCCAATTTGAATGTGCTGCCCATTTTTTAGAAACCAGTAAATCCGCCAAATAATGGCGATAGAATCGCTATAATTTTTGTCATCCAGTCAAAGAACAGGACAACACCCATAATCATCATTAACACACCGCCGATTTTCATAATCTTGACGCTGTTTCGTTTAATCCATTGCATCTTTCCAACAAAGAAGGAAAGGACAAAGAATGGAATTCCGAAGCCAAGAATATAAGCAATCATATAGACCATAGCAGATCCTGGGTTAGCTGCAGCAAGAGAGATGACCGCTCCAAGAATCGGACCTGTACACGGTGTCCAGCCTGCCGCAAATGCCATCCCGATTAAAATCGACCCCAGAAATCCAGCAGGACGGTTTTTAAACTCGAAACGCCTTTCTTTCATTAAGAATTCCGGCTTGATCACTCCTACTACGACCAGACCGAAGAAGAATATAAAAATGGCCCCAAGCTGGCGGATTAAATCCTGATATTCATTAAAGAAGCGTCCGATAAACGTGGTTCCAAACCCAATCGCAATAAAGATTGCAGAAAAACCAAGCAGGAAGAAAAGTGTATGCAGCATGCTCCGCCTTTGCAGCATCGCATTCTCTTCCTTAATCTCCCCTACTGACATCCCTGTAATATACGATAAAAACGCCGGATATAATGGCAGGCAGCAAGGAGAAATAAAGCTCAAAAACCCTGCCCCCAACGCAATAAATACATTCAAATCTGTCATAATCACAACTCCTGATACACATTCATTCCTGTTTATTCTAACAAATACCATGCTAAAAAGATAATGGATAGACTGTGAACGTTTTGTGTCTTAATAAATACTCCAATAAGTATAGAACTGAGTTCGATTTTTTAAATGTTGTGATAAAGCTCAAAAATGATCCTAGCACCCTGTTGATTGTAGCGGAAGGTGCGAGATCCTCGCAAATGCTGACGCATTTCCTTCGTGCGGTGTCTCTTCGAGGATGCTTATTCAATGTCCTGCGGGAGAAGCGAGTCAAAGGGAGACCCCACAGGCGTAGAGCGCCCAGGAGGCTCCCGGACCGCCCGCGGAAAGCGAGCACCTGCAGCGGAAATCAACAGGCCAAGGCAACAGAGACATTAAAAGCTCTTACAAGTATTAACTGGAAAATCCCTTACAGCTCTGGAAATATCCCTAAACAAGCTCTATAATAAACCATATTAATTTTCAACCTAAAACATGTTTTTTTAATGTAAATGTTATTAAACTTTAAACGAACTTTCTTTTGAATTTATTACCATAATTCGATATACTAGTTTATATCTTAACAAATTCTGTTATTATCTTTCAGCATTTGACATGGAACATAATTGGCAGCTGAATTTTACATAATGTCACGAGAAACCACCAGAGAGGAATTATTGGCCATGTGTAAACAAGAACTGCTTACATTGATTGAACAGAAGAGGACTGAATTGATTCAAGTGGCCATGACCAGCGGCTTAAACTCTTCGGCGGCAATCCGGTACAGCCAGGAACTTGATGCCCTATTAAATGAATACAATCGAATCTTTATTAAAAAAGTGCAGACCCATTAAAAAACAGCCTAGCGATTGATGCAGGCTGTTTTGCATTTTATTTTCCCAACTAAATCCTCTACTATATCCATTTAACCATCGTTCACTTTAATGGTATAACCCTCAATAATTCCCTGATCCTCTAGTTTTCCCACTCTGGATGCGGTTGCCTGTCCGATCAAATAGATTTTCTCGCCAAATTCTTTCATCGTAATACGGCTATTTTCAGTAAAGACATCCAATTGATACGCATAAACCTGAAATCATTATTGTAAATGGAGGAGATAATCAATTCCTGGAAGGTGGTTCGCTCGTCATGGGAAAAGAAGATATTTTTGAAGTTTATAATGCTGCGCCAAATTCCAAAATCATTTCCGTCCATATGGAAGCGGTCAATCATTGGACATTATCCAGGGACGAATTAAAAAGCTTTATTAATGAAAAAGGGATTTCCTCAAATGTCTTGGCGCCTGATGATGGTGAATCATATTCATTTTAATAGTAAAAAGACGTGTGAGCCTTCACACGTCTTTCCCCATTAATCAGCCAACTGCATCCTCCACTTTTTCAGCAGATCCATTCTGCAGCAGGTACATTTTATGATACAAGCCCCGTTTGGCAAGCAGTTCCTGATGTGTGCCTCTTTCGACAATCTCCCCTTGATGAAGAACAAGAATCAATTCTGCATCCTGAATGGTAGAAAGGCGGTGAGCAATCGCAATCGTCGTCCGGCCCTTCCGCATTTTCTCCAATGCGATTTGAATTGCTTCTTCCGTTTCCGTATCAATATTCGCAGTCGCTTCATCCAGCACCAATACTTTTGGATTGGCCGCAATCGTTCTCGCAAAGGCAATCAGCTGTCTTTGTCCACTGGAAAAAGTAGAGCCCCGCTCGACCACCTGATGATCATACCCGTCTTCCAATTTATCAATAAACGTATGGGCCTGAACAAACTGGGCTGCTGCTTCAATCTCTTCATCGGTCATTTTCTCATTATGAAGCCTGATGTTATCCTTGATCGTTCCGTAAAAAAGGAATGGATCCTGAAGAACAAGCCCCATCTTCGTCCGGAGTTCATCCTTTGGATAGGATTTAATGCTTTTTCCATCAATGAAGATATCACCGCGTTCAAATTCATAGAAGCGCATCATCAAATTGATGATGGAGCTTTTCCCGCTGCCTGTATGGCCAACGAGGGCAACGGTTTCGCCCGGCTTGGCTGTAAAAGAGATATTTTTCAAAACATCCCGTTTGCCGTCATAGGAGAAGCTCAGGTTTCTAAACTCAATTTCCCCATCCTTAATTTCGGCAGTGTTTTTATCCTCCTGCGCAGGCGCTAGCTCCTTTTCATCCAATAGTGCAAAAGCTCTGGAAGCCGCGATGATGGCTTGCTGATACATGGAGAGCCTCATCATAATCTGATTCACCGGCTCAAAGAATCTGTCCAGATAGCTGACAAACGCATAAAGCACCCCGATTTCAATCGGACTATTAAAAGAAGAAATCCCAAAGAAACTCAGTACTATGATGAGTGCCAGCACATACACAAGATCGATGGCAGGCCTTAGCAGCAAACCATCCATTTTGATATTCCGCATCCCGGCACTATAATGCTGCTCATTAATATCGCCGAATTCCTTCCTCAGCCTTTTTTCCTGCCTGAACACCTGAATAATGGACATTCCCTGCAGAGATTCGCTTAGCTTTGCGTTCAGCTGGCTCAGTTTTTCCCTCAAATCCTTATAAAAAACTGAACTATATTTCCGGTAGGTTCTCATGATCATAAAGAGGATCGGCAGGATCACCAGACAAAACAACGCAAGCTTAACATTCAAAATAAACATTGCCACAAATATGCCTGTCAGGAGGAAAGCTCCCTGAATAAACGTGACCAATACACTTACGAACATATCTTTGATTGCCTCTGTATCATTGGTCACTCTTGAAACAAGGCTTCCTGCAGGCGTTTTATCGAAATATTTTAAGCCCAGCGACTGTACTTTCGAAAAGACGTCAACCCGCAGCTGCTGGATGATTTTCAAAGCGATTTCCTGGAACTTCAGCAGCTGAAAATACGATACAAGCACATTCATGATTTGAATGCCCAGGTATGCAGCGCCCAGAGCAAATAACGGCTCAAACACAATGTTTCTTGGTGTCAAAAAATCATCGATAAAGATTTTTACCAGGATCGGCCCCAGTATGTCTCCTATCGTCGTTAACAGGAGCAGACTGAAGGCGAGCAAAATCGTTTTCTTATGCGGTTTTGTATAAGAGAGCAGCCTGAACAGAACCTTGCGCTGCTCTTTTCCTTTCATAACTGGTGTTTTTTCCATTTACTTATCCCCCATGCTCCACAAGCTCTTCCAGCTGCTGGCGCAGATACATATTCTTATACCAGCCCTCTTCAGCCATTAGTTCTTCATGCGTGCCCCGCTGCACGATTTTCCCTTCATCCAGCACAATAATAAGGCTGGCATGCTGGATTGCACTCAGGCGGTGAGCAGTAATGATCGTTGTTTTGCCTGCCCGCTCTTTTCTTAATGAAGTAAGAATCGCTTCCTCTGTTTTGGCATCGACAGCAGAAAGGGAGTCATCCAAAATCAATACCTCTGGATTCATGAGCAATGCTCTCGCAATGGAGATCCGCTGCTTTTGCCCGCCAGAAAGAGATACCCCTCTCTCGCCGACGACCGTTTGATATCCATCCGTAAATTCGAGAATATCCTCATGGATATTGGCGAGCTTTGCTGCAGCATTGACCTCTTCAAGCACTGCATCCGGCCTTGTAAAAGCAATATTTTCTGCCACAGTGGCCGAAAATAAGAAGTGTTCCTGCGGTACATAGCCAACTGCTTCCCTCAGCTTCTCCATTTTATAGCGGTCAATTGGATGACCAGCAAACAGAATCTCTCCTTTATAGCCTTCAAACTCACGGATGAAAAGCTTCAGCAGAGTTGTTTTACCCGCGCCTGTTTTACCGACAATGCCGAGAGTCCCGCCTCTTTGCAGCCTAAAATGAATGTCCTTAAGCAATGGTTCATTTTCTCCCGGATAAGCGAACTCCTCAATTTTGTACTCAAGATCTCCGCTTGGAACTTCATTGATGCCAGACTGATCATCTTTAATATCGATTTCTTCTGCAAGCAAGGAGGAAACACGATCATACGAGGCTCGGCCTCTCTCCACGATATTGAACAGCCAGCCAAATGCCAGCATCGGCCAAATGAGGAGTCCAAGATAAGTCGTAAAGGAAACAAGCTGCCCGATCGTCAATTCTCCTGCCAATACATATTTGGCTCCAAACGCGATCGATAGAAAGAATGAAATCCCGACAATGATGGAGATGGTTGGGTCAAATAAAGAATCAACTCTGGCTACCGAAATATTTTTTTGAACCACATCTTCTGACTGCTTGCGGAAATCTTCAATATCCTCATTTTCCTGGCCAAATGTTTTAATGACTTTAATCCCTGAGATGCTCTCCTGCGTTTTATCATTTAATGAAGAAAATGCCTCTTGCGCCTTATGGAATCGTTTATGCAGAAGTGTCCCATACCAGCTTGTCAGCAGCGCCATAAACGGCATTGGAATCAAACTGATAAGCGTAAGCTTCCAGCTGATCGTTGTAGCCATGGCGATAATGACGAAGCCGCCTGTTGCAAGGGAATCTACAAATGTAAGAACCCCCGCTCCAGCAGTCTGCTGAATGGCCTGAAGATCGTTTGTCGCATGTGCCATCAGATCGCCAACACGCTTTTTCTGGTAAAAAGACTGCGACATTTTCGTAAAATGATGAAAAAGCTTGTTTCTCAATAATTTAGAAAGCTTTACCGCCGATCCAAAAATCATAATGCGCCAATAATAACGGAGCACATACATCATGAGTGCCACAGCAGCCAGGAGCCCAATCCACATTAAAAGCGATTGTCCTGTCAGCTCACCATTTTTAATCGAATCAACCACAATTCCGACTACTTTAGGCGGAACCAGCTGCAGGAGCGCCACAAACAACAGCAGAATAATCCCGTTTACATACGATTTTCTCTCCTGTTTAAAAAACCACATCAAATCCAAAAATACCTTCATAGCTTATCCTCCGAAACCCGTAGCATAATAATAGCTTAAATAGTTTATCAAATATTTGAAAAATAAGGAAGATTTTTTATTACCAAGAAAAAAGCACCCCTTGAGGATGCTTTACTGCCCTAATGCTTCGATTCGATTTAGGAGGCTTGTCACTTCATTTATTGTGCTAAACAGTTGGGAGTTCTCCAGCTGATCCAAGGCCATGTTCCCATGATCCAACACTTTATTTATCTCTGCCAGAAGCGCTTCATTTTGATTCACCAATTCCTGATGGATATCTTCGGCCAAGGTCGGGATGTCCTTTAGTGCAATAAACTCTTCTACATCCTGTTTAAGAGTGAACAGCCGGTCCTCAAGTTCTTGTTTTAATGCTGGATCAGAAGCTGCCTCTTTAATCAGTTGCGGTGCCTCTTCAGCAAAATTATTTAAGGTATTGATATGCTCTGTCGCCTGATTAACATAGTCGATGGAATCATTCACTTCTCCAAGAAATGAACATCCGCTTAATAACATGGTAATGGCAAGAAGCCCAGTTAGGAGGTATTATTTCATCGCTTTTCCCCTTCTTGATTTTGTCATAGTCTATATACGTATTATATTTAAAGAAGGTTTCGTGGAAAGCATAAAAAAATAACCACCTTCCTGTCTTCCAGAAAAGTGGTCTTTGATGGGATGCTTGTCCCTGATTACTTGCCAGTCTGCTTGTTCATGGCATTCATCATTTGGTTGATTTTCTTTTGTGATGGCTTCATGCCCATTTGCATCATCATCATTTTTAACATTTGTTCGTTAATTGGCGGATTTTTCTCTAGGTAGCTCATCATGTATTTTCGAGCAATGAAAAATCCTAGTGCTACACCAGCAAGAAGCGCCAGTATACCGACTAGAATATAAGTCCACATAAATACTTCCTCCTTCATGTTGTCTATCATACAGTGTACTAGACCAAAGGTTATTATACAATATTTGCTTCATTTTTTCTCTTATTTTAGACGAATTTTCTTTCTTTAATCGGTTTTAGCCACCCGTATCTCTGATGCTGAACGTCAACAGCCAGGAAGGAAGACTCGCTTTTTCGCAGCACCTCAAAAAATACCGTCTCAGCTTCATAGCTGCCAGCTGCTTCTAAAACCAAACACCGTTCAAACACTTCGAGCTTCGCCCTACTTTTTTTATTCATCTCTATATAGTATGCACTTTTTTCTATAAAAAAGTCCTTTTTCCTTTGAAGCTGCTGGTGAATATATTGATGTAACCGTAACCCCGGTATTGGTTTTGTGACAAAATCGATCTGTTTTGAAAGAATAGACTTCATTTCACCGGACGAATGCTCAAACTCCTCAAACAACTGAAAAAACATACGCTCTCTTCCAAAATAATGGGACGCAAATTCATCTTCTATTAAATACAGTTGATAAGCTCTCATTCGGCCCCTCCTTCCGGGACTACCCATTTCTTTCAATTATAAGGAAACAAAGGCAAGGAATCTGTCTTAAGATGTCAAAAACTATCACTAATTTTGTCGAATAGGAACATTATGAGGATTCTTAGTGGGAGATGAACATTCTCTACTGCTGTTTCGACTTCTATATTAAGTGCATAAAAATTTACATTTATTTTAGCTTTTTTCCCTGTTTTAATATCGGATAATCCTGTTTAGTGGGGAATACTGTGATTTTTTCTCAGTTTTATCCTTTTTTGATATATTTAAAATTGCTGCTTTGTATTATGGTATCTTCTTTGACACCAGATTCTTTGGCTTCTTCTCAATTTGGGCTTCATGAAGGCTCTATCTCGAACATTTTCCTTGTCTTCTTATCATTATGGTCGCTATAAACACTTTTTTACGACCATATTCTCTGGCTTCCTACCATTATGGTCGCCATAAACGATCTTTGACGACCATTTCTTTGGCTTCTTACCATTATGGTCGCCATAAGCG
>NZ_JAGGQS010000079.1:12131-45932 GCF_018613175.1 Bacillus sp. ISL-47
TATGGTCGCCATAAGCGCTCTATGACGACCATTTTCCTTGTCTTCTTCCCAATTTGGTCGCCATGAACGCTCTATGACGACCATATTCCGTGTCTTCTTCCCAATTGAGTCGCCATAACCAATCTTTGACGACCATATTCTCTGGCTTCTTACTAATTTGGTCGCTATAAACAATCCATGGCGACAATTCTCACTGTCATCCTCCAAATATAGTCTGCATGAACAAAGTTCAGCCTAGAACGAAAAAAGGAAGAGCTTTTCAGCTCCCCCTGTAAAGTCATTTATTAGTCTTGCAGCAATGCTTTTACGCGTGCAACCACGTTGTCTACTGTGAAGCCGTATTCTTCCATGATCTTTTCGCCTGGTGCAGAGGCACCAAATGTATCGATGGCAAGAACATCGCCTTCGTCTCCAGCGTAGCGGTGCCAGCCAAGAGAAGATCCCATTTCGATGGCAAGTCTCTTCTTGACAGCCTTTGGAATGACGCTTTCTTTGTATTCTTTGGATTGAGCTTCGAAGCGGTCCCAAGCAGGCATGCTGACTACAGATGCATGAATGCCTTCGCCTTCAAGCGCTTTTTTTGCTTCAACAGCAAGGCTTACTTCTGATCCAGCAGCAAGCAATAGTACATCTGCTTTGTCATTTGAAGCCGGCGAAACAACATAAGCACCTTTCTTAACGCCTTCGTATGCCGCTGAATCTGTTCCTTTTAATGTAGGAAGGTTCTGACGAGTTAATACTAAAGCAGTTGGCTTGTTTGTTGATTCGATTGCTGTTTTCCAGGCAGCTGCTGTTTCGTTTCCGTCAGCAGGACGGACAACAGAAATGTTTGGCATAGCGCGCAAGGCAGCAAGCTGTTCTACAGGCTCATGTGTAGGACCGTCTTCACCAACTGCAATACTGTCATGTGTAAATACATACGTAACAGGCAGATTCATAAGTGCAGCCAAACGGATTGCCGGGCGAAGGTAATCAGAGAATACGAAGAATGTTCCTCCGAATACTTTTAATCCGCCATGAAGGGCCATCCCATTTAATGCTGCACCCATAGCAAATTCACGGACACCGAACCAGATATTGCGGCCTTCAAATGATTCCGATGTAAAGTCGCCAGTGCCTTTGATCATTGTTTTGTTGGATCCTGCAAGGTCCGCAGATCCGCCAAAGAATGAAGGAAGGTTTTGTGCGATTGCATTTAATGCTTCTCCGGAGGAAGCGCGGCTTGCAAGGCTCTTTCCTTCTTCATAAACAGGAATATCTTTATCCCATCCTTCAGAAAGCTCGCCTTTGATTGCCTGCTCCAATTGCAGGCCAAGTTCAGGATGCTTTTCTTTGTACTGTGCGAAAAGGTCTTCCCATTCCTGCTGCTTTTTAGCGCCATTCTCTGCTACTTGCTGTTTGAAGTGGTCATATACTTCTTGAGGTACATGGAAGTCCTCTTCAAAAGTCCACTTATAAGCTTCTTTAGTCAATTTTAGTTCATCAGCACCAAGCGGAGCGCCGTGTACATCAGACTTACCTGATTTATTAGGAGAGCCGTAGCCGATTACTGTTTTTACTTCAATCATAGTTGGACGGTTTTCATCTTGTTTCGCTTCCTCGATCGCTTTAGCGATTTCATGAAGGTCATTGCCGTCTTCAACTCGTATGTACTGCCAGCCATAAGATTTGAAGCGCTGCTCTACACTCTCAGAGAAGGATTTATCCAAATCTCCATCAAGTGAAATATCATTTGAATCATAAAGAACAACTAGCCTTCCAAGTTTTAAATGGCCTGCAAGTGAAGCAGCTTCTGCAGAAACACCTTCCATAAGGTCTCCATCTCCGCAAATGCTATATGTATAGTGATCAACCAAATTAAAATTGTCTTTATTGTACGTTGCAGCCAGGTGGCGTTCAGCCATAGCCATACCAACCGCCATTGCAATTCCCTGTCCTAATGGGCCGGTTGTTGCATCAACACCAGGAGTGTGCCCGAATTCCGGGTGGCCAGGAGTCTTGCTTCCCCACTGTCTGAACTGCTTAATATCTTCCATTGATACATCATAGCCTGATAAATGTAAAAGGCTATATAATAACATGGATCCATGTCCCGCTGAAAGGACGAAACGGTCACGGTTGAACCATTCTGGGTTTTTAGGGTTGTGGTTCATGAAGCGTGTCCAAAGTGTATAAGCCATTGGCGCAGCTCCCATTGGCATGCCTGGATGGCCGGAATTCGCCTTTTCAATGGCGTCGATTGATAAAGTACGAATGGAACTGATGGATAGTTCATCTGTTTGATTAAACATTCAATACATCCTTTCGAGAGTAATTCTTACTCTTTTTATATTATCGGGTGTCTGTTTTTTTCACAACTAATAGGGTCAGGAAAAAGACAATAAAAAGCCGGTTTGTTATTATTTTGACACAAAAAGACCCGGCATATGTAAAGAAAAGCGGAGATAGCCTGCAAATTATGCCAAGCTGGTCATCTCCGCTTTTATTAAAAGAAGGAATACAACTGAATGTGTATCCCTTGCAATTATGATATTAATGAAGGCGGTTTTTATTTTGAAGATCTTTCAGTTTTTTAGGGGTTACGTCATTGCCCTTAGGATCAACGACCGTTACGCCTTTTAACGTATTTAACATCGAAGAGCGGAATGTCTCCAAATATTCTCTGCGGAGTGAAGATTGCTCCTTCGCTTCTTCTTCTGTTAAACGGGATTCTTTCGCCTTCTTTGCCAGTGCGTTAATTCGAGCAAGTTTTTCTTTTGGCAGCATGCTTAAGCTCCTTTATATCAAAAGTTAACTTTTGGTTAATCTAAAAGAAAGTTTGGTTACACTACAAGTTTCACCAATAATAAATATTGAAACTCAAATGCCATCATACTAAAAAAGAGCACTTTTGACAAGAAAAGTGCTCTACTCTGCTAATGAATCAACATATTCTTTATATCTTCTATGTACGGTTGCTTTTGATATATTGTAGCCAAATCCCCTTAACGTTGCTGCGATTTCGGAGAAGGTGAGGTCGTTTTGACGAAGCCGGACAATTTCATCGATTGGGACTTCGATCCTTTCCCTGCCGGCATTGGCTCCTTGATTACTCAGATTTTTCTCAGGACGGTATCCTTTCTCTACCGCTCTTTGCATGCCCCGTTTAATTTTAATATTATGAAGCTTTCTTTGATACTCTTCTACCATTCCGACAATGCTCAATACCATGGAGTCCGATTCCGATAGCTGAAGCTGGCCGTAGTTGGAAATGCTGTAAAGCTGGACCTCTTCTTTAAAGATACAATGGAGAATGGCAATCTTGGCATTGCCGCGCCCAAGCCGCGTCTCATCCTGGATCAGAACTACATTAATATCCTTTTCTTTTATTAAATCCAGAAGCTCAAGTATCCCGTCTCTTTCTAAATCGTATCCGCTCGCCTGGTCGCGAATAACTTTCACCACTTCAAAACCATTCTTTTTTGCCAGGTTCAATAGCTCCTCTTCCTGTCTGGAGAGAGAAGTTTCCTGCGTTTCTTTTGTTGTGCTTACCCTGCAGTAGATAATTGCTTTCATAATTTCTCCTTATAACTATTCATTTAGTTCAGAACTGGCAAGCTCGGTAAATAGCTGCCCTTCAGCAGCTTTAACCGGGATAACAATTTCATCACCTGGGAATATTCTTCCTCCGGCTATTCCATTGTTTTGTTCTACCCAGCTAATAAATTCATCTGCTGACAGTGAATGTTCAGCTGAGAAATCTTCAGCGATTTCCCAAAGGGAGTCACCTTCAGATACGGTAACTCTAACAAACTTCTCACTATCCGGCGTTTCCATTTGCAAAACTAATATTAATGAAGCTGCCAAGCTTAAAATGAATAGAATAATAGCATAAGAATAAGAATCCCACAATTTTTTCATCATTATTAAACACCTCTGTTAGAATGTATGTTCGTATTTGATGCTTTTATTATAGACCGAACATTTGTTTTGTGTCAACGAAAATTCGAACTTATGTTTGTATCACCTGGTAATTGATGCTATAATAAAGACAAAGAAAATCATACGAGGTGCGTTAAAGATGGTGAAATTATCAAAAAGGCAGCAAGATATATTGGAATTTATAAAAGAAGAAGTAAAACTAAGAGGCTACCCGCCTTCTGTTAGAGAGATTGGAGAAGCAGTCGGGCTTGCTTCCAGCTCCACTGTCCACGGCCATCTCGCAAGGCTCGAAAGCAAAGGTTTGATCCGCAGGGACCCTACTAAGCCGCGTGCCATTGAAATTTTAGATTTGGACGAGTCTTCGCACATTCCAAAAGTCAGCGCAGTAAACGTGCCGATCGTTGGTAAGGTTACTGCCGGCCAGCCGATTACCGCGATTGAAAATGTGGAGGAATACTTCCCTCTTCCTGAAAGGCTGGCTCCAGCTGACGAACATGTATTCATGCTTGAAATCATGGGAGAAAGTATGATTGAAGCTGGAATTCTGGATGGTGACTATGTAATCGTTAAGCAGCAAAGCACAGCTAATAACGGAGATATTGTTGTTGCCATGACTGAAGAAGACGAAGCGACCGTAAAACGATTTTTCAAAGAGAAAGATTATGTACGCCTCCAGCCTGAAAATTCTACGATGGAACCTATTATCCTTCGAAATGTATCCATCCTTGGCAAGGTAATTGGAGTATATCGACATATCCATTAATAGACTTTCAAAAAGCAAGCATTTATGTTTGCTTTTTATTTTTTGATTATATACAGTTCTTATTACCTGATCCTATGATTAAAATCATACGATAGTAACAGTAACTTCTCATTTGGAAGGAAGTTACAGTAAAGTTTAACTATTTTGTTTTCAGAAAATTCGGTATTTTTATGCATACTAATTTATATCATCTTCCTATATAATGGTAATACACCGAGAATCAACCTAAGGTCGCTTGTCCAAAATCTCGACTTTAGGAGTGTGAAGATCATATGTTTTTGAACATTACCTTCGCTTTGTTGATTGGTGGGCTGGTCGGTGTCGTTGGACATATTCGGAAAGAAGGCAAAATGGTAAAACCCCGGAGGACCAAAAAATTCATCTACCTGGGGGTCTTGGAAGAAGTAATCATGGGGGCTTTGGCGGCTGTTTTTTTGGTCGTATCTTCAGATCCTGACTCTACCTTAAAGATAGTACTCCTTTCGGTTATTGCAGGATTTGGAGGAGATGCACTGCTGACATGTCTCGATTTCTTAAAGATCAGACATAAAGAATGAGATAGGCAGAAATAGTTCATATAGACAAAACCTCGTTCTTCATCGAACGGGGTTTTTTGTGTGACTGCATTAAACTGTTTTGCGTTTGTATTACAGATCCCGGTAAAGTATGATTTTTCCGCCAATTTATGATACTATTTCATCTGGGCAAATTCCATGAAAGTGGGAGACGCAAAGCCACGGGCCTAAAACGATTAAAGTCATGGCAGCCGGGCTGCTTATAAGACAATTCATACCAGAACAATTTGCCTAAATCAGCTATGAGAAGGGTGAAAAATGATTTATCCAACAGTGCTTAGCAAGGAGTCGAACTTGGTGCACATCGTAAAGGATCAAAACAGCTGTGTATGCGGATTTACATACAATGCCTTTACAACTTTCACCAAAAAGGATCTTAAAAAAATAAAATTCAAACCGGAAAAGGTTATCACCTGTCCGAACTGCAAATCCATCATTCAGTGATGGATTTTTTATATATTAGGCTATATTAAAGTTTTTTGTTAAAGGCACTGCGTTATGTAGCTTGAGGAGTGAAAACGCACTCGCAAATTCTTCATGTGGTATTTATTCGGGGATGTATAATTCATTGACCCCTGCGATTGGCGCGTCCACGGGAGACCACAGACGCGAATGCACCTAGGAGTGTCAGACCGCCGCGGAAAGCGAGCTCGGTGAACGGAAATCTCCACTCAAGCTAAACAGCACAAAAAAGCCTCGGCACTGAGGCCAAGGCTTGACTGATTATTAATACATGCTCATATACTGCTCGCGCTCCCATGGATGCACTTGCGTTCTAAACATATCCCACTCGATTTCTTTTGCTTCAATGAAGTGTTCGAAGATATGGTCGCCAAGAGCAGAAACGATTACTTCGTCATTTTTAAGTTCTTCAAGGGCAGCTGCCAATGTTGCTGGAAGATCCTTGATCCCTTCTTCTACACGCTCTTGCTTGTTCATTACATAGATGTTGCGGTCAACTGGTGCTGGAGGAGTCAATTTGTTCTTGATTCCATCAAGTCCAGCTTTTAATAACACAGCCATAGCAAGGTATGGGTTCGCAGCAGGGTCAACACTTCGGACCTCTACACGAGTACTTATGCCGCGGGAAGCCGGGATACGGATAAGCGGTGAACGGTTTTGAGCAGACCATGCAACATAGCAAGGTGCTTCATAACCAGGAACCAAACGCTTATAAGAGTTAACGATTGGGTTTGTTACTGCTGTAAATGCTGTGGCATGATTGATGATGCCTGCGATAAAGTGACGTGCGTCATCACTAAGTTGAAGATCTCCAGTTTCATTGAAGAATGCATTTTTTCCATCCTTGAATAATGAAACGTTACAGTGCATACCAGAACCGTTCACACCGAATAGTGGTTTTGGCATGAATGTCGCATGCAGGCCGTGCTTGCGGGCAATCGTTTTAACAACAAGCTTGAACGTCTGGATTTGGTCACATGCTGTTAAAGCATCTGCATATTTAAAATCGATTTCGTGCTGGCCTGGAGCAACCTCATGGTGGGAAGCTTCAATCTCAAAGCCCATTTCTTCAAGTTCCAGCACGATGTCACGGCGGCAGTTTTCACCAAGGTCTGTTGGTGCAAGGTCAAAGTATCCGCCGTTATCATTTAGCTCTAGAGTCGGTTCTCCAGCATGATCAAGCTTGAATAAAAAGAATTCTGGTTCAGGTCCAAGATTGAAATCTGTGAAGCCTAACTCTTCCATTTCACCTAGAATACGTTTTAAATTGCTGCGAGGATCACCAAGGAATGGAGTTCCATCCGGATTGTAGATATCACAGATCAAACGCGCAACTTTTCCTTTTTCCGCTGTCCAAGGGAATACCACCCATGTATCAAGGTCAGGATATAAATTCATATCTGATTCTTCAATACGTACGAAGCCTTCGATAGAAGATCCGTCAAACATCATTTTGTTATCAAGTGCTTTTTCAAGCTGGCTGATTGGAATTTCAACGTTTTTGATTGTTCCTAGAATATCCGTAAACTGTAAACGGACAAATTTTACGTTTTCTTCTTCTGCAATGCGTTTAATATCGTCTTTAGTGAACTTAGCCAATGGTATTTCCTCCCTTAAATTTACATGAGTGTTTTTTATTTATTAATGGAAAAAGCGGTGCATGTTGCCTTGACGCAGTGATGAACGATTGAATCGGCCAGCCTGCACAATTTCTTTGCGAAGGAGTTTCCGGATTTCTTCATCAGAAAGATCGCGTCTCGCTTTATCTTCTTGCTTCTTCATATTATCTGATATTGCTTGCTGTTCTTTTACGAAAAATAGCTGTTTGATTCCGGCCATGTTGACACCCTGGTCGATTAAGTCTTTAATCTCCAAAAGGACATCAATATCGTTTAAGGAAAAAAGTCTTCTATTTCCGTCAGTTCTAGCTGGAGAAATTAATTGGTGCTCTTCATAGTAGCGTATCTGCCTCGCGGTCAGATCGGTTAGCTGCATGACAGTACCAATTGGGAAAAGCGGCATGGAACGTCGAATTTCACTTCCAGTCAACTATTTCTCCCCCTTTTCATTACTTCTTGTGATTATTATATGTAATGTAAGATAATCTGTCAACTGGATGTTAGCTTTTATTACATGTTTTTTCAAAAAATTTTTGCTTTTTTTTTTTTAAGTAAATTCCATGCTTAATAACAAAAGTTTTTAAACAGAAAAGGACAACTAACCAGGTAGCTGTCCTTCTTTATATTCACCTATTCTATTTCAATTAAACCTTTTTCCAGTAAACGGTTTAATGCAATGCAGACTGCCATCTTCACATGCGAATACGTCAGCCCGCCCTGCACATACGCTACATATGGGGGTCTGATTGGCCCGTCAGCCGTTAATTCAATGCTGGCTCCCTGGATAAATGTACCTGCAGCCATGATGACATCATTTTCATAGCCAGGCATGTATGCCGGGTAAGCTGTGACATGGGAATTGACAGGAGAGGCAAATTGAATCGCCTGGCAAAATGCTACCATTTTATCTTTGTCATCAAATTGAACGGACTGAATAAGGTCGGTTCTTTTGCTATTCCATTTTGGATAGGAATTCATGCCAAGGCGCTCAAGCATCGCTGCGGTAAAAACCGCTCCTTTAAGTGCCTGGCCAACCACATGCGGAGCCAGGAAGAAGCCCTGGTACATTTCCTGAAGGCTGTATAGGGATGCACCGGCTTCCGCACCGATTCCAGGTGAAGTCATCCGGTATGAGCAGGCCTCGACCCATTGCTTTTTCCCGACAATATAGCCGCCCGTCTTGGCAATGCCGCCGCCTGGGTTTTTAATGAGCGACCCTGCCACCAGGTCAGCTCCAATATGGCATGGCTCCCGGTCTTCTACAAACTCCCCATAGCAATTGTCTACAAAGACAACTGCGTCAGGCTTAATTTCTTTTACAAATCTGATCATCTCATTAATTTGTTCAATTGTAAAAGAAGGCCTGGTCGCATACCCTTTGGAGCGCTGAATGCCAATCATTTTTGTATTCGGCTTGATTGCACTTTGCACTGCTGGGTAATCGATGCTTCCCTCTTGGGTTAGCGGCACGCTATTGTAGCCTATGCCAAATTCTTTTAATGAGCCGTTCCCAGTGCCGCGAATCCCGACAATCTCTTCTAAAGTGTCGTATGGCTTGCCGGTGATATATAGCAATTCGTCACCAGGTCGCAGTACCCCAAAAAGGGCAATGGAAATGGCATGTGTGCCCGAAATGATTTGCGGCCGAACCAGGCCGGCTTCCCCGCCAAACACTTCTGCATATATCTCTTCAAGCGTATCTCGGCCGATATCATCATATCCGTAGCCTGTCGATGGAGTGAAATGCGAATCGCTTACTTTATAATTTTGGAAGCTGTTTAAAACGCGGAATTGATTGTCATCAATTCGCTGGTCTATGCTTTGCAGTACTTCTGAAATTTGTTGCTCCACTTCTTTTACAATTGGCTGGAGCTTTCCCCCCTGTGATAACTGTCGAAACATGGTGTTCTCCTAACTATACAGTATATTTCGTTAAAGGCCCTGAAATTGCATGGTCCTCAAGATAGTAGCCTTTGCAAACATATAATTCCTTTTCTTCATGGAAGCTTAATTCGCGCAAAATGGTTTCATTCTTGAGCTGGGAAAGAAGCTTCCCTTCTGTTGAAGGCACTTCAACATGATAGTGCTTCATCATCCCCAGAATCATTTGCTCAATTTTCCGCTTTAAATCATTGCGGTCCTCTTCCTCAAAGGCACTTATTTGGATGGTTTCGGTTTTAGCTATCGGAACAAAATCAGGATGCCTTAAATCTCTTTTATTATATACCGTCAATTGCGGAATTTTATCATTTTCCAAATCTTCTATTAGTTTATTGACTGTCTGCTCGTGCTGGAAATAGTCCGGATTGGACATATCCACGACATGCAGAAGGAGATCTGCCTCCTTCACCTCTTCAAGGGTTGAGCGGAAGGCAGCGATCAAAGTCGTTGGCAGGTCCTGAATAAACCCAACTGTATCCGTCACAAGTGTCATAAAACCGCTAGGCAAAATTAGCTTGCGCGTCATCGGGTCAAGCGTCGCAAACAGCTGGTTTTCTTCATATGATTCAGCTTCTGAAAGTCTGTTAAAAATGGTTGATTTGCCTGCATTCGTATAACCGACAAGGGCAATTTGGAAGGCTTTATTTTTCTTCCTTCTTTCACGGTATCTGTCGCGGTGCTGAACGATGACAGACAGCTGCGTCTTAATATCGTCGATTCTGCGGCGGATATGGCGGCGGTCCGATTCCAGTTTCGTCTCACCCGGACCTCTTGTGCCAATTCCCCCGCCAAGCCTTGAAAGCTGGATACCCTGTCCGGACAGACGAGGAAGCAGATATTGAAGCTGAGCCAATTCAACCTGCAGCTTACCCTCTTTGGAACGGGCTCTTTGTGCGAAGATATCCAAAATTAGCTGTGTACGGTCAATAATCCTGGCATCCAGGTCAGACGAAAGATTGCGAACCTGACTTGGTGAAAGCTCATCATTAAAAATGATGATATCTGCTTCCATTTCCTCCTGGAGAGCAGCCAATTCCTCAACCTTTCCTTTTCCTATATATGTAGACGGATGAATCCGTTCTCTTTTTTGTGTAACGGAAGCTACTGCTTTTCCATTGGCGGTCTCCGTCAAGGACTCCAATTCCTCCATGGAATATTCAAACCGCTGGTCATCTTCTTCTGTATGGCAGCCGACAAGAATTACTTTTTCATATTCTGGCTTTTGTTCCAATCAGCATCCCTCTTTCATATGTGTATTAAAAAAGCTGGGAAGCAAATCGTTCCGATCAGCTTTGCCTCTGCTTTCTGATTGATAACATCATATCAAAAAAATTTTGCCAATACTAATTTTTACCTCTTCGTTAATCCTTTTTGCAGCTTATTAAAAGGCCGTTTTTAAGCTCAATTTTGGCTGTGCTGGTCCTGAAAGCGCAAACTCCTTGAAAATGGGTTCCCATTTCCTTCATGAGGTGTATTTTCACGGATGCTTATTCATTTTCCTGCTGGAATGCGGATTATAGGGAGACCCTACGCTTCAAAGATGCTTTATGGCCACCGGCGGAAAACAGGCTTCTTGAGCTGAAATTAATGAGCAGATTTTACACAGCTTTAAAAAAGCTTATACAGTCTTAAACAAAAGTATTGTATTTCTATTTTTCCGTGTTAAAATCATATTGTTTGAAAGAATTTAACTATACTAATAGGGTTTAAATGATATAGAATGTGAGATTTTCATCAAGAGGAGAAATGGTCTATGACATGGGAAGTTTTAAGTATGATTGGTACCATTGCCTTCGCAGTCAGCGGCGCAATTGTTGCCATGGAAGAAGAATACGATATTTTAGGTATATACATTCTCGGAATCGTCACCGCTTTCGGCGGGGGAGCCATCCGGAATTTATTAATAGGCGTACCGGTCTCTGCCCTTTGGGAACAGGGGTTATTTTTTCAAATTGCACTTTTGTCCATCACAGCAGTAATGCTTTTCCCAAATAACCTGCTTAAACACTGGCAAAAATGGGGCAATTTCTTTGATGCAATCGGGTTATCCGCATTTGCTATTCAAGGAGCTCTTTATGCAACAGAAATGAACCATCCATTAAGCGCAGTGATTGTAGCTGCAGTTTTAACAGGTAGTGGCGGCGGAATCATCCGTGACCTGCTTGCACGCAGAAACCCGCTGGTATTGAAATCAGAGATTTATGCTGTCTGGGCCATCCTATGCGGAGCAGCGATCGGGTTGGGAATCGCGGTTTCTTCATTTGAATTATATTCCTTGTTTATCATTATTACTGCGTTAAGGGTATTATCCTACACATACAAATGGAAGCTTCCGGTCAAGAGTCTGGGAACCAGATAAAGATAAAGATAAAGAAAAGTATCGGTTTCGCGCCGATGCTTTTTATTTTTGTCTTGGTAACAGCTTATTGTTGATTCCCAGCCTAATTTTTGATAAAACTTCGGTTTTTTCTTTATGTTTAGGAATCCATTAACCCCTACCGGTATTGAAACTCTATTTATCGCAAGATTCCACCATTTGTTCGTAAGTTTTGCCTGTTTATTCGCTAAAAGAAATTTTACGTTTTATTCGCAAATTCGGACCTTTTGTTTGCTAATAATCACCGTTTATTCGTAAAGTTCGCAAATACCGCTCAAAAAAGGGCCTGCTCACCAAGTGAACAGGCCTTTTTCTTTATATTATTGCTTTATGTTTGCCATAATGTTGTTTGGGTCGAATCCAAGTACCCATTTGCCGTTAACATTGATTTGCGGTACGCCCATTTGGCCAGTAGTTTCAACCAGCTTTTGCGCCGCTCTTTGGTCTTGCTGGACGTTTACCTCTTTGTAAGATAATCCTTGCTCATCCAGGAAGTTTTTCACCATTGTGCAATAAGGACATGTATTGGTTGTGTAGACTGTAATATCGTTCATTTTTATATTCCTCCTCTAAATCGTCTCTTTTAATACCCCTAATGGTATTTTAACTTAATAAAAAAACAATGTCAATACTGTATGACACTGTCTTTTTATTGATTACTGTTCCCTTAATCATCTTCCTCAAACACTAAATCATTGCTTCTAATAGTCATTAAATCATGACGGTCATAACTGTTTTGCATAAGGAGACGCATAGCCTGTGCACGGATTGACTTTTCAATGATATTGCGGATATAGCGGCCGTTTGAAAAGCTGTTCGGAGTTAGAGTATTTTTAACATAAAATAAGTGCTCCCGAAGCTTCTTTTCAGATTCGTGGCTTAATGTGTATTCTCGCTCTTTTAGCATTCTCTGGCCAATTTCCATAAGCTGTTCGATAGAGTAGTCCGGGAAATCAACCACCAGCGGAAAACGGGAGTGGAGACCTGGATTTAAAGTAAGGAAATAATCCATTTCCCTGGAATACCCCGCCAGGATCAGGATGAACTCATGCTGGCGGTCCTCCATATGCTTCACAAGTGTGTCAATCGCTTCCTTGCCGAAATCCTTTTCCCCGCCTCTGCCTAATGAATAGGCTTCATCGATGAACAGGATGCCCCCGATCGATTTTTTCACCAGATCCCTCGTCTTTTGAGCAGTATGCCCGATATATTCTCCGACGAGATCTGCCCTCTCGGCTTCAATCAGATGTCCTTTTGATAACACATTCATTTTTTGAAAAAGTTTTCCTATTAATCGGGCAACCGTTGTTTTCCCAGTTCCCGGATTTCCTTTAAACATCATATGGAGTGCTTGTTTTCCTGCTTTCAGGCCGGCTTCTTCCCGCTTTTTATTAACATAAATCCAAGCATAAATTTCTTTTATCATCTTCTTCATCTCTTCCATTCCTACAAGAGCGCCAAGTTCTTCCTCGATTTCTTTCAGGGCTGCATGCTCAGGCGGAATGGTCTTTGGAACCACTTGAGATTCTGGAAGTTCTTTTGTGTATGTTTTTCGCTTCTGTGAATTTAGCACGATGCTGATTTGACCGTTATTTTTCAAGCGAATCGGCTGGTCCAAAAGCTATCACCTCACATTCTTAGGCACAGTATACGCTTAGAAGTAACCTTTGTGACAAAAGCCTATATGTTTCCGTCAGATTACGGTTATAAGGCTAATTAACGACAAATTCCCGCTCTTTTCAGCAATGATTGATTCGAGGATGTCGTTTTGTGCGGTTTCCCGAGAAATAAGGTGAAACTTCAATCTGTCTGCTGATTAGTTAAGACTCTCAGGATGCTAGTCACTCAGACGTCTCCATATGGTCATGGCGTCTTTAGCCTGAGTTCTGATCATCGGGCTTTTCGGGCATTTACCGCCCACTTAGCATTCTTTTGGTCCTCAAACACCAAAGTTGTAGATTTACTGCCCATTCATGCGGGATAAAGGGAAATGAAGCCCTTTGAGCCTGGAACAAGAGATCTGCCTCATAACAGCGATCAATTCCCATATCTATATGTATTCAAGCTGTAAGCATTTCATTAAAGATTTTTAACTTTAACTGCTATTGGAAAAATAAAAATAGCCTGCTTCCATCGAAGCAGGCCTTCTTTTTAAAACTGCGTATATTATTGCTGGTTATCTAAGTCCAGCTGAACATTGCGCTGTGGTACGAATGTAGAAATAGCATGCTTATATACAAGCTGCTGCTTGCCTTCAGACTCAAATAAAACAGTGAAATTATCAAAGCCTTTAATACAGCCTCTAATTTGGAATCCGTTTAAAAGGAATACGGTGCAGTTTGTATTGTCCTTGCGTAGCTGGTTAAGAACCTGATCTTGAATATTGATTGCTGATTTCATAATAATCCTCCTCTTTTATCTCTATCATTATGTATTCGATTTTATTTTCAGCTTTCCTTCAATAAGAGCAGAAATTTCAGCGAATTTTTTTTCAAACTCTTGAGGGTCTGCTGTATCGGACATATCAAACCATTCCACATTCATCTTGTTTCGAAACCAGGTTAGCTGTCTTTTTGCATATCTTCGTGAATTTTGCTTCAGATTTCCTACAGCGTCCTCTATCGAAACACGCCCATTGAAGTATTCATACAGCTCTTTGTACCCGATGGCCTGAATCGACTGGCAATCCTTTAATCCCTGCTTATAAAGGGAATTAACCTCTTCCAGCAAACCTTCCTTCATCATGAGATCAACGCGAAGATTAATGCGCTCATACAACTTTTCCCGATTCATCGTTAGCCCGATCAGTGCGGTATCATAAAGAAGTTCAGGATCCTGATTCTCCTGATAATCCGACATCGTTTTTCCGGTACAATGAAAGATTTCCAGAGCTCGGATCACCCTGCGGATATTATTGGGATGGATTTTGCTTCCGCTTTCCGGGTCAATTTCCATCAGCTCTTGATAAAGCGCTTCGTTCCCTTCCCCTTCCGCGCGTTCTTCCAGCTTCTTTCTGAACTCGTCATCTGAAGGAGCATCAGAAAATTGATAATCGTAAATGACTGATTGAATATATAATCCCGTGCCCCCGACGATCATTGGTAGTTTGCCTCTTAAAGTGATTTCAGAAATTTTGCTTCGGACAAGCTCCTGGAACTCTGCTGCAGAAAAAGGGTCTTCCGGATTTTTGATATCAATCAGATGGTGTGGAATACCTTCCATTTCTTCTTTTGTAATCTTGGCGGTGCCTATATCCATGCTTTTATATATCTGCATGGAATCGCCGCTGATAATTTCTGCATTAAACCTTTTAGCGAGGAGAATGCTTAATTTTGTTTTACCAACTGCTGTAGGGCCAATCAGCACTACAAGCTTTTCTTTTTCGCTCATCTGTTCACTGCCTTTACTGCCGTTCTATTTACTATCCTACCATAATGCAGGAAAATTTTTCAGGTATCATTTTACCATTCTTAATAAAAACAGAACATCTAAGCAGTATAGTCAGATTTTACCCTTCTTATTCGACAAGTTTCCTAAAATTTTCATGAAAGATTACATTTTTTTAACGATTCCATAACAAACAGAGGTTGGCCCCCATATTCATGTTAATTTATTAGAAGGCTATATTGTGACTTTATAAATTGGAAATAGGTGAATAATTCATGATAAATACATCTGAAATTGGTATTGATTTAGGAACAGCAAACATTCTTGTATATAGTAAAACAAAAGGGATTATCTTAAACGAACCTTCTGTTGTTGCAATTGACACAGAAACGAAAAAAGTGTTAGCAGTTGGTAAAGAAGCCAAAGAAATGATCGGTAAAACACCAGGACGAATTATCGCGATCCGTCCGCTTAAAGATGGGGTTATTGCTGATTATGATACAACGACAGAAATGCTTCGCCAAGTTATGCGAAAAGCATCGAAAAAAGTCGGATTTGCAATCAGAAAGCCTAACGTGGTTGTATGTACTCCTTCTGGTTCTACTTCGGTAGAAAGAAGAGCGATCCAGGATGCAGTAAGAAATGCTGGTGCAAAAAAGGTCCATCTTATTGAAGAGCCAGTTGCAGCAGCAATCGGTGCAGGCATGCCAGTTGATGAGCCAGTCGCAAACGTCGTTGTAGATATTGGCGGGGGTTCAACAGAAGTGGCCATCATCTCCTTTGGCGGCGTTGTGGCCTGCCACTCCATCCGCATCGGCGGCGACAGACTTGATGACGACATCATTCAGCATGTACGCAAAGAATACAATGTCCTTATTGGTGAAAGGACAGCTGAACAGGTTAAAATGGAAATTGGCTATGCATTAGTCAATCATGAGGAATTGACAATGGAAGTGCGCGGCCGGGACCTTGTGACTGGTTTACCTAAAACAATCACATTGTCTTCATATGAGGTTCGCGATGCAATGAAGGAAGCTCTCCTTCATATTCTTGAAGCAATCCGTGCTACTTTAGAAGACAGCCCTGCTGAACTGAGTGGTGACATCGTTGACCGCGGCGTAATCTTATCAGGTGGCGGTGCCCTGCTTAATGGCATGCAGGATTGGCTATCACAAGAAATCGTCGTACCTGTACACCTCGCTCCAAACCCGCTTGAATCTGTTGCGGTTGGTACCGGGGTAGCATTAAAGTATATTGATAAACTTCATACATTGGTAAGATAATTTAAATAAGGAGCATCCATTTTGCAAAATGGGTGCTTTTTTATTTTGAGCACTAGTCGTTGTTAGATAAAAGGAGAAGCAGGAGCCAATCGGAAGGGAAAGTGCCGTTGAATATTGGTTTTCACCGGAATCAGTCGGGTTAATTGTGCCGATCAGTTGGGGAACTGACTCTTAACCGTCTCTTATCTCACCGAATAATGCCATCAAATAGGGAATCGAACTCTAATCGGAACTTATCTCACCGAATAATGCCGATCAAATGGGGAATCGAACTCTAATCGGAACTTACCTCCGAATAATGCCGATCAAATGGGGAAATCGCTTCTCATCGGCACTTATCGGACAGAATAGTGCCTACCTTTGTTTACATAATATAATTATTGTCCAACTATACAAAAAAACGCCAAACCCATTCGGGTTCAGCGTCGTTTTACATTACCCTCTTGAACATTTTCTCCATTTCATAAGTAGAGTAATGAATAATAATCGGGCGGCCATGCGGGCATGTGAACGGATCTGATGTCCGGCGCAACTCATCCAGCAGTGCTTGAATTTCATCCTTGCGCAGGTGCTGGTTCGCTTTAATAGAAGCTTTGCAGCTCATCATGATCGCAGCTTCCTCTCGCAGCTTTTTAATATCGACTCTCTTCATCGCTAATAGCTGTTCAATCATTTCCTCAATGATTTCCTGTTCCTCGCCTTTTGGCAGCCATTGCGGATGAGATCGGACGATAAAGCTGTTATAGCCAAACGGCTCCAGGAACACGCCGACTTTTTCCAGTTCAACTTTGTGTTCATCTATTTTTATATAATCGTCAGTTGAGTATTCGAAGGTCAGGGGTATGAGCATTTCCTGCAATTCGCTTTCCACCTGGCCGACTTTTTCTTTGAAGTACTCGTACTTAATCCGTTCCTGGGCAGCGTGCTGGTCGATGATGTAAAGGCCTCTATCGTTTTGGGCAAAAATATAGGTCCCATGCATTTGCCCGATCGGATAGAGCGGCGGAACCCGGGATGGTTCCTGCTCATTAGGAGACTCGGCAAAAAACGGATTTAAACCTGCCGCCCTTGGCTCTTCTTTCTGGAACAAATGCTGATCTTCTTTTGGATATTCTACTGCTGAAGAAACACGATCCTCGCAGGGATCTTCCTGAACAGAATCACCTTCAGGACCAAAAGGCGAAGGGGAAAAACTTCTCTGGCTAAGCTGAGCAGTATGGGGTACCTCAGTTTTAAGAGAAAAGCTCCGCGAAGTGCTATCCGGAACAGCTTCTTCCCTCGTTTCACGCACATAAGAAGATGCAGAGATATTCCGTTCTTCTTTCTCCGGCAAGTGATCCAGCTCCAAAGCAGTCTGCTCCGACTTTGGCTTCATGCTCTTCGGCTGCGTAAACCCGGACGGAATCAGCTCTTCCTTTTTAAAAGCAGCCTTAAGTGCACTTGATACAAGCTCATTCAATTCATGCTCCTTGCTTAACCGGACTTCCATCTTGGAAGGATGGACATTGACATCCACAAGAAGCGGATCCATTTCAATATTCAACAGGACGATCGGATAGCGGCCAATTGGCAAGAGGGTATGATATCCCTCCTGAATGGCCTTTGCCAGTGAATAATTTTTTATAAAACGTCCGTTAATCATAGTGGAGATATAATTGCGTGATGCTCTTGTAATCTCCGGCAATGCTGCATAGCCGCTTATTTTAAAATCAAGCGAGCTCGCTTCAATTGGAACCATCTTTTTTACGATGTTCAGCCCATAAATCGCTGCAAGCACCTGGCGGACATCGCCGTTCCCGTTCGTCTGCAGGAGCTTGCGGTCATTATGAATCAGGCGGATAGCGACCTCTGGATGGGCAAGCGCCAGCCGGTTCACCACATCGGTTATATTGCCAAGCTCGGTGTGGATTGTCTTCATATATTTCAGACGGGCCGGCGTGTTGAAAAATAAATCGGTCACGGTGAGATCGGTCCCTTTTCTGCCAGGCGCTTTTTCCATCACCTCTACTTTTCCGCCTTCAGTGACCAGGCGTGTGCCGGCTTCGCCAGTCGAGGTTTTCATTTCGATCCGCGAAACGGACGCGATACTCGGCAATGCCTCGCCGCGGAATCCGAGCGTGCGGATGCGGAAAAGGTCATTTTCATCTTTTATTTTGCTTGTGGCATGGCGATGAAATGCATTAAGGACATCATCCTCTTCAATTCCGTCGCCGTTATCAATGATCCGGATTTTTGCCAGGCCAGCTTCTTCTACTTCAATTTCAATAATTGTGCTCCCGGCATCAATCGAGTTCTCCATCAATTCTTTAACTACTGATGCAGGCCGCTCTACCACCTCACCGGCAGCAATTTTATTTGAAAGCGAGTCATCCAGCTGTATGATTTTCCCCATCTCGTCACCCCCTGTTGGCTAGTTCTTTAGTTTTTTGTGCAGCTCATATAATGTATTTAATGCCTGCATTGGCGTCATATCAAGGATATCGAGCCCTTTCACTTTGTCGATAATCTTCTTTTCCTTCGAGCTGACCTGAGACTTTTTCGCTTCCCCCGGCTCTTCTTCAAAGAATGATAATTGAGCAGCAGGCTCTTGTACTTTTTCAGCGGCAGGCGCCTTACTAATTTCCTGTTGCGAAGTACTATTTGCCTCCACATCCTTGGACTCAAGTCCGGTCAGGATTTCATTTGCTCTCACAATCAGCTCATTCGGCAGCTCGGCAAGCTGAGCAACATGAATACCGTAACTCTTATCCGCTGCTCCTTCTTTAATTTTATGAAGGAACACAACCCGGCCGTTCTGCTCAACAGCACTGACATGGATATTTTTCACTTTTCCCAACTCTTCTTCAAGTACAGTCAGCTCATGATAGTGAGTGGAAAATAACGTTTTTGCACCAATCCGGTCATGAATATATTCAATAATTGCCTGCGCCAATGCCATGCCGTCATAGGTTGACGTTCCACGGCCGATTTCATCAAATAGAATCAAACTATTTTGAGTAGCATTTACAATCGCGTTCCTTGCTTCAAGCATCTCGACCATGAAGGTACTTTGGCCAGAAATTAGGTCATCAGCAGCACCGATTCTCGTAAATACCTGGTCAAAGATTGGCAGAACTGCTTCGGAAGCAGGCACATAGCAGCCAATTTGAGCTAAAATAGCTGTCAGCGCGATTTGGCGCATGTAAGTACTTTTACCGGACATATTCGGTCCTGTAATCAGCAGCATTTCCCTGTCTGCATCCATATTACAGTCATTGGGCACATATTCCTGTGCGTTCATGACCTTTTCCACCACTGGATGACGGCCGTCTTTAATATAAACCCGCCTTTCGTTTGAAAAAACTGGTTTTGTGTAATGCCTTTGCTCGCTAACTGCCGCAAAGCATTGCAGAACATCCAATTCACTAACCGTTTTAGCCAGCTTTTGCAATCTAGGAATATATTCTTTTACATATTCGCGGACATTGGTAAAAAGCTCATACTCCAGTTCGACACACTTCTCCTGTGCCTGGAGGATTAGCGCTTCTTTTTCTTTCAATTCAGGCGTAATAAATCTTTCCGCATTTGTCAGCGTCTGCTTGCGTTCGTATTGGCCTTCCTGTAAAAGGTGCAAATTGGAGCGCGTTACTTCTATATAATAGCCGAACACACGGTTAAAACCGATCTTTAGCGACTTAATGCCTGTTTTCTCCCGCTCCTGCTTCTCTAGCTGGGCGATCCAGGTTTTCCCATTCCGGCTGGCATCCCGATATTGATCCAATTCTTCATGGTAGCCATCCTGAATGATATTGCCGTCTTTAAGTGAAAGAGGCGGATTCTCCATGATTGCACATTCGAGCGTATCGGCCACCTCTTCACAGGCATCCAGCCGTTCAGCCAGTTTTACTGCCTCATCATTTGGCAGCCCCCTGACCATATCTTTTAAAATCGGAATCTGCTGAAGTGACCGTTTAAGCTGCACCAAATCACGTGCATTCACATTTCCGAATGCCACCCTCCCGGCAAGGCGCTCAAGATCATAGACTTCCTTCAGCTTTTCCCGGATTTCTTCGCGTTCAAAGTAAGAACCGATTAATGTTTCCACAATGGAATGGCGGCGCTTAATTTCTATTTCGTTAATAAGCGGCCGGTCAATCCACTGCTTCAAAAGCCTTCCGCCCATAGCCGTCTTTGTTTCATCCAAAAGCCATAGCAATGAGCCTTTCTTCCCTTTGCTGCGAATCGTTTCCGTTAACTCCAAGTTCTTTTTCGAAAAATAGTCGATCTTCATATATTGGCTGATTTGATAGGTAGCTACTTTTTGAAGATGATCGAGGCTTCTTTTTTGAGTCCGATACAGATAGTTTATAAGTCTGGACGATGTAAGCCTAAGCTTGTCCTGGTTTAAATCTGAAAGCAGGTTTTCATAGGAATCACGAATCTCGCAATCGTCCTCCAATGAAATCGCCATGACCGAACGCTCTTTTATTTTCCGCTGCCATTCTCCGTTAAAATCAGAAGAAATGACGATTTCTTTCGCCCCTGACAGAGACAGCTCATTTAATACTTCCTCAAACCCTCCGCTTAGCATCGTTACCTTCGTTTCACCTGTAGATAAATCATTTGTGGCAAATCCAAACGTTTCCCCATCAAAAGCAGAGATAGAGGCAATGTAATTGTTTTCTTTTTCCTGAAGGCCTTTGCCTTCCATCATTGTCCCAGGCGTAATAAGCTGGACAACTTCCCTCCGCACAACGCCTTTTGCCTGTTTGGGATCCTCAGTCTGCTCACAGATGGCTACTTTATAGCCTTTTTCAATTAGTTGTTCAATATAGGCAGGTGCTGAATGGTACGGTACTCCGCACATCGGAATTCGCTCTTCCGTACCGCCCTCCCGGCTTGTTAATGTAATTTCCAGTTCCTGCGATGCCTTAAGCGCATCATCAAAGAACATTTCATAAAAATCACCAAGTCGAAAAAATAAAAAGGCATCCTGATATTCTGCCTTTACTCTTAAATATTGCTGTATCATAGGCGTGTATGCTGCTGCCATAATTTCCTCCAACGTCAAATAATCTATTCATTTTCTATCCCAGTTTTCAAAGATACACTCTGAGAACGTCTTTTTCATTATATCATAGATTGTTATAGGACTCAGAAGTGCAAAATTTGGGGAAAAATAAAGTTTCTTGCTTTTCAATAACTTAGTTTAATATGGTGAGTTGATTGCAGCGAAAATCAACGGGCTGAATTCATAAGCAAAAACAACAATCTATGTGTAAAGAGCCCAAAAAAACAGCTCTCCGAACAGAGAGCTGCCTATCTTTCTTAGTTATTAATATATTTTTCAAAAACATAGCCAAAGTCTTTTACATTGTATTTCTTGCGGCTATTCATCAGCCAGTTGAAGGCTGTTTCGTTTAATACTCGGAAATTGTCCACTACGTTTGAATCCTGATTTGAAGTTGAGCGGCCCAATGTGCTGGAAGCCAAGTTTAAACTTTTTTCAGCATACTCCATTGATACTTCATTTTCACGGCAAATCTCGGAGATGCGAATTAGAGCTTTGTATAAATCTTTCAATTCTTCTATATGCTTTTTATGTACGTCGATGGAAAATGCCTCGGACCCAATCACAAATTTGATTTCAATGTCCAAATCGACCGTCCCTGCTGTTTCGAGCATCACATTGGAAATACTATATTCTCTATAGCTGTAGCGCTTAAGCGTTCGCTTTTTGCTGACTGCACTTGTTCCATCCAAATGGATAAGGGCTTTATTTGTAAAGCAATATTCATCTGATTTGGATTTAATTAGGAAGTAAATCTTTTCATTATCTTCATGAAGCACATAATCATCCGCATCGACTTTATCATAATCTGCCGGCTGGATTACACTTCCCACATCGCTAAGCCCTAACACGTCAGAGGCAACTCTTTTAAACATAAACTCTCAACCTTTCCATAATCATTTTTCTACTGCCCTATTTTAACATATTTAGGAAAAAGATAGTTTATTTTTTTAAGTGATAACTGTTTTCGCAAACTTTGTTGCTTTTTAGTGAAGAGTGGTTGATTTCCGCTCCAGGATGCTCAGCGAACGCGGGGCGGGCGGTGAGCATCCTCGGGGCGCAGCGCCTGTGGGGCCTCACCGGTCCCACTCCTCCCGCTGGAGTCTCGCACCTTACGCTCCAGTCAACCAACCTTATTTTCAATGTTTCTATTCACAAATCTATTCAAAAACAACAATCTTTTAGAAAACAGCCTTAGTGATAGCTCTGTAAAATTGGCATGTTGATTTTCGCCACAGGCACTCAGGAAACCGCGGGCAATCTTGGTGCTCCTCAGCGCGCACCGCGGAATCTCCCTTTGACACACTCCTCCAGGACTTTGCGAAATAACACGGCACGAAGAAAATGGGTGCATTTTCGCGGATCTCGAGTCCATCGCTCTAATCAACAGGGATCTAAAATGAAAAGGAGCTTTAACTCAGCCAAGAGTTAAGAAGAAAACCTTCAAAAGACGATAGCTCTATATACCCGCCGTATTCATCAATACAATCCGCCAGCCATCCGGATCCTCAATGGTTACTCCGCCCCTTCCCCAGTATGGATTTTCAGGTTCTACCTCTCCATAGCCCATGCCGGCAAGTCTGTTAACCATCTCATCCCGTTCAAACCGGTTGGCAATATAAAAAACTAAAAGATGTTCTTTTGTAGGAAGAGGAAGATCTATTATTTCTTTCGATTGTGTGAATTCGATATGATATTGACTATCTGGCAGGCCCAGCATGATTCCATCATAGCCTTCATGCTGCCTAAATTCACCGACTCTCTCCAGCCTTAAAACCTTTTCATAAAAGTCAATGAGCTTTTCCAGCTGGTTTGTCGGGCGGGCCATGCGAAATTGAACCGCTGGCATACTTCCTGTCCATTCCTTTCTAACGATGATTTCATATGGATATTCTTTGTGCTTTAAAGTTGCATTTCTATCACCTGCAGCAAAAATTTTTATAGGAGAAATAACAGCCGGCCTTTCAGTGGGGTACCAATGGCGACCTTCCTTAACGAGGACAAGAACTCCCTGGGTGTCTCCATAAAAAGCAAACGTCTCACTGGAATCGATTTGTTCATTTACCAAAATCTTATTTAATTCCTGCTCCATATCTGCAATATTAAGGACGGGCAAGCCTATTTCACCCACATCATGCCAGCCGATCCCTTCCTTTTTTTCTCCTTCAAACGGCCGTTCCAGCATTTCAATGATATTTCCATCCGGGTCCACAAAATAAGCCTGTTTTCCTTTCCAAAACATGCTATATTCGCCTTTGCCATTTGAAATAAGTACGCTTTCCTGGCCCAATTTTTGATACATATGATCAAAGTAATCAGCATTTGTCCGGAAACACATATGATAAAAAGGAGTTGTTTCATCTTTTTCAAACAGGATTTTCGTTGTGCCAGCCATTATAGTAAAATAATGTTCCGTTTCTGCCATTAACTCCATCTCCAAGACTTTTGTATAAAAAACTTTCATACTATCTAAATCATGGCATTTTAAATTCAGCTGATATATCTTCATCTTTCCATCTTCCCTTCATGGATTTATGTCTCCATTTTAATGAAATAACCAGCACATGAATTCAGACTAAAGGCGGAAGAACAGGTAGTCAATTCGCTTGATTAATTGCCCGCTTTTATACAAGTTTCTATGCTGAAGCAAATTTTTACTTTGTACTGTTGATTGAACTGAAGGGACGAGATCTTCGAAAAATGGATTCGCACTTCCTTAGTGCGGTGTTTACTGGAGCATGCTTGTTCAAGTTTTGGAGGAAAGCTTACCCAAGGGAAACCCTGAAGGAATCGAATGCCGGGCAGCATCCGGCCCTAATCGCTGAGTGCCTGCAGCGGTAATCTGCATACAAATTTAAAAGAGTCAGTCAAACAAAAAGAAAAACTAGGAAGCAAAACCTCCTAGTTTACATTTACTCTTCTTCAGTTCCAACTAAGAAATCTGGATTTAAATCCTCGAATTCTTCATCATCTACATCAAGGCCCCAAACGTCGTCATCATCGCAGTCACATTTGTCTGGATGAACGGCTACACAAACCTTTGTTTCGCCGATCACTTCGACCATGAACTCTCTTTCAACAGTGACGATAATTTTATTTCCGTTCGGGGAAATGACAGCTTCACAGCAATTCGGCTGCTGCAGTACGCGAGCGATGACATCCTGGTCATCCAAACAGTCCGGATCACGGTATTTTAACTTAATGACATCTGTATACTCAACACGTTCGGTAACAACTTCAGTTTTTGTATTATTGTTGAAAGAGTACCAAACGTTAATGTCATAACGGCCGCAGATTTCTACTGTTTTTCCAACCTTTTTCGCCTCGTACGTATGGTTTATGATCCAGCAGCCAAGTATGCTTGACGGATGGTGTGATGGGCAAATCGTGTGATTGGACTGTGTAAATTTACGTCCTTTCGCAACGACTGCCTTCGTTATAATCTCTCTGTAGTCTCCCATTGCGAGCGAACCCTCCTCATTCATTTTCAATTCATCCTATGCGGGATATTAGACTAGTGTGCGATAATTTTTGATGAATGTTAGGCAAAAGTATTGGCATGATTTATAGTATGCCGGGACCGGGCGAATGTTCCGGTTTCAGCATTTTGATTAAGGGGAATTGATTGCTCCAATGCTGGGATTCCGGCTGCTCTTTAGCAAATGGGGCAAATGCCCATTTATCCTTGGGCTGCTGCTATCCCTATTAGGTATACATATAAAAAATGCACGTTTGTCCTACTTCAAACGCGGATACAGCTTGGCTCATGCATCAATATAATAAACTAACGAGAAGGAGGTGAACAGGAATGGCAGACAAGGAGAACTCCAGTTATAAGGTTTCAATCAATGGTAAAGAGCTGACAGGAGAAGAAGCAAAGGAATATGCAGAAAAAATGGTTGCCAAATTAACAGACTCATTGGGCGGATATTACTCCAAAGGGCTGGATAAAATCCAATCGGATGAACTAAGAGAAAGTATAAAAGACGCAATGAAACCATTGAAAAACTTGGAAGGGCTCTGCTCGAAAAATTCCTCCGGGATCGGCAATATGATTCCTTCACTAAAAAATCTGCTGCCTGTTGTAGAAACATCAGAGGATTATAAACAGGTTAAATTATCTGTTAATGGAAAAACACTTTTAGATATGGACCTTTCTAATCTAACGAAAAAGGATTCTTAGGAAGATTTGACGACAAACTATGCCACTTCAACTATTTGGAGGAGGTGAATATCCATGCTATCAGGAAGATGCTATGATGACCAGGAAAATAACAGCATATTGCCATTTGGCGATAATGTAAATGGTACAGACAGTGGTGACGAAGCTGAAGCTTTTACGTTTGCTGCGCAAGCTAACCTTCCGCAAACAAGCTTTAACGGCCAGCTGCCAATCTCTGTTGGCGGATTTGCCGTCAATGCTGCTTTGATCAATATTCCAATTCTATCAGCTCAGTATAACATTGCAAATGGCGGCGACTCTACAGCTATTGCTGTTAATGGCACTACTCAGCAGCAAAGCAACAAAGCGTAACATCGCTATGCTGCTGTTATAAAAAAGAGATTACTATTTATCTATGCAGAGACTTAAAAATTGTCCAAAAAGAAGGGAGGGAGTACCATGCTAAATAACACCACCAAAAAACTGGACTTAGATCCAGAAGTACTCAAGCAGCTGGGTATTCCAGAGGAGCTCATTGAAATGGCTGCCGAAGCTGGAATACCGTCAATCAATAATCACGCTGCAGGCGGTACGGGAGGACGGGCTATTAACCTCACATATGTCGATAACTACTCGACATTACTTCTCGTATACACCTTTCTCCTGAACTTTTTGGACAAAGAATCAGACGATACAGGAACAAAAATGCTAAATCAATCTCTTTTATCAACATTAAATGCTGCCATAATAGAGCAGCAGGAATATCGCAAAGAGTTTTTAAAAGCAGTAGATTTATTGCGAAACCAGTAAATGGCCCACAACCCATGGCCAACTTGATTTTTCCTCCCTTAATATAGAACGTAAAAAAACACCCTGCATCTCATAGGTGCAGGGTGTTTCGGTTTATTCTATTAGTGGGAGCAGCTGCTGTTTTTATTTTTCGATCCTGTTTCCCCGCTTAACAGATTTCCGCCTGTAGAAGTAATGACTTCGTCTGTTACAGTGTTGGAAATAGCATTTGCCACAATTTGCAGCAATTCATTTACATCAACTTGGGACTGCTTGAACTCCTGGACTACTGGAATTTCATCAAGTTCTTTTTCAAGAGCAGCAATTTTATCTTCAGTTTTCTTTAAAGCCTCTGCTTTACCATAATGCTGAAGATTTACTGCCTGCTTTTGCAAGCCTTTGATTGTAGTAATGGTTGCACTAACCTTTTCATTTCCATTAATCTGTGCTTCTGCACGCTTGAAAAATTCTACTTCTTCAGTTTCCGCGATCATGCGTGCCAAGTCTTGTGCACGTTCTACGATCTCATCTTTTGTATACTTTGCCATATTACTTCACCTCAACCGCGTCTAGTTCTTCAACCATTTCTCCGTTTAGGGACCATGTTTTTGCATCTGTTACTTTTACTTTAACCAGTTTGCCAATGGCTGTTTTTGGCCCTTTAAAGTTAACCAGTTTGCTCTTTCTAGTGTAGCCGGCAAGGACTTCCGGATTGTTTTTGCTTTCCCCTTCAACAAGAACTTCTACAACCTCGCCCTGGTATTTTTTCATCGCTTCAGCAGATAGCTCATTAACAAGAGCATTCAGGCGCTGCAGACGCTCTTTTTTCACTTCCATTGGCACATTATCCACCATTTTGGCAGCTGGAGTGCCCTCACGCGGCGAGTAAATGAACGTATAAGCAGACTCGAAGCCTACCTCACGATACAGGGATAGTGTTTCTTCAAACTGCTCTTCTGTTTCATTTGGATATCCGACAATGATATCAGTTGTAAAAGTAGCGCCAGGTATAGCTGCCTTAATTTTACGAACAAGCTCTAAATATTGTTCTCTTGTATATTTACGTGCCATGATTTTCAAGACATCTGTTGAACCTGACTGTACAGGCAGATGGATGTGCTCGACAAGATTTCCGCCTTTTGCGAGCACTTCAATCAGATGATCATCAAAGTCACGAGGGTGGCTTGTTGTAAAGCGGATGCGCGGAATGTCGATTTTGCGGATTTCATCCATTAAATCGCCAAGACCGTATTTCATATCCTCAAAATCTTTACCATATGCGTTTACGTTTTGGCCAAGTAGGGTAATTTCCTGGTAGCCCTGCGCGGCCAATTGGCGCACTTCCTGGATAATATCTTCAGGACGGCGGCTTCTTTCTTTACCGCGAGTATAAGGCACGATGCAGTAGGTACAGAACTTATCGCAGCCGTACATAATGTTTACCCATGCTTTAATATTGCCGCGGCGTACTTTCGGAAGGTTCTCAATAACATCTCCCTCTTTTGACCAGACTTCAATAACCAGCTCTTTGGACATATAGGCTTCTTGAAGAATGTTCGGCAGGCGGTGGATATTGTGAGTTCCGAAAATCATGTCAACCTGATTATAAGTTTTAAGGATTTTGTTCACAACGGATTCTTCCTGGGACATACATCCGCAAACACCTATCAGAACATCCGGATTTTCTTTTTTCAAATGCTTGAGATGACCAAGCTCACCGAATACTTTGTTCTCGGCATTTTCACGGATTGCACAAGTGTTAAGCAAGATGACATTGGCATCTTCCACTGTATCTGTTGGTTCATAGCCAAGGCCAAGGAAAATCCCAGCCATAACTTCTGTATCATGTTCATTCATTTGGCAGCCATACGTGCGGATATAAAACTTGCGGCCCTTGCCCATTCCAAGAAATTCTTCCGGAATGTCAAAATCTTTATGGTATTTAACTTCTTCTTTTCCGCGTTTTTTCGCTTCCTTTAAGGAAGGAGGAGTATAAACTGTTTCAAAGTATTTGCTGTAATCCTTTGCGGATTTTTTGTCCGAAGGATTTGCTGTTTGCACTTGCTGGCCTTCTAAGCGTTGTTTTTCGTTCATCATTTATCCCCTTTCTCTTTCTTTGAGTAAGCATCTATCATTTTTAACTCCATTTTTAGCCATAATAATAAAATGTGCAACAATGGAATTTATATATATGCACATTATTATAGTATAAGGGTTTAGCTGGGTTAAAACAATAGAAAACCTTATCCTGCCTCTAATCAGGCAGCTACTACATCTATGTACATCCAGGGGCACTTTTAATCCTGCACAAATAATAATAATAGACTTTTTCTTCTGGTTTTGCCGTGACTATTGTCACTATGATCAATGGAAGGGCTCTAATCTCATAGATTGTTGTTTGTACTTATGAATTCTGTCGACTGATGTCCTCCGCGGGGATTTGCTATCACCGCGGAGGAATGGGTGCCCTTCACCTGAGTGGTCCCATTTCCCTCAATTCCACTGGAGTCAAATGCCCTTCGGTACAACTAACTTAGCAATTAAACTTAGTCAGCCGTCTCAAACAACAAACTTTACGAAAACAGCCATTGAAGAAAAAGACAAAAAAGAAGCCCGGGAATTCCCGGACTTCATCTCATTATTACATAAATTCTGCTGCAAGTTTATCAAAGTGAGCCTGGTCAAGGTTAAGGTCAGCTTTTGATAAAGGAGTTTCAGAGTATCCTGAAAGCATTTCCTGGTAAGATTTGCGCTCAGTATTCTGGTAGATTAAGCCTGTTACTAGGCCGTCGTGCTTCATAAGCGTCTGCATCGCCAATTCGCGGTTGGAATTGTCATAGCCTTCAATATCGCTTAATTTAGTAAGGTTTTCTTTGAACCAGTCATAAGTGTTTACTTTGTTATAAGTAACACATGGGCTGAATACGTTGATTAAAGAGAATCCATCATGCTGGATTCCTGCTTCAATTAATGCAGTCAAATCCTTCAAGTCTGTTGAGAAGCTTTGCGCAACGAAAGTCGCACCTGCTGTTAGTGCCATTTCCATTGGAGAAATAGCCTGTTCAATGGAACCTTGAGGTGTTGATTTCGTTTTGAATCCAGCCGCAGAACGCGGTGAAGTTTGACCTTTTGTTAAACCATAGATCTGGTTATCCATAACGATATAAGTAATATTTACGTTACGGCGGATCGCATGGATCGTATGGCCCATTCCGATTGCGAATCCATCTCCGTCACCGCCGGAAGCGATAACAGTCAGATCGCGGTTAGCCATTTTAACACCCTGGGCGATTGGCAATGATCGTCCATGGATGCCGTGGAAACCGTATGAATTGATATAGCCGGAAATACGTCCGGAACAACCGATACCTGAAACAACTGCTAGGTTTTCAGGCTCTAAACCAACATTCGCTGCCGCACGCTGAATCGCCGCCTGCACGGAGAAGTCCCCACAGCCTGGACACCAGTTTGGTTTTACATTATTTCTAAAATCTTTAAATGTGGCCATTTAGAACAACTCCTTGCATTTTGTGTGAATTTCATGTGGCAAGAATGGATTTCCGTCGTACTTTAATAGCTTGTGAACTTTCTCAGCATGTCCGACGTTCATCTTCATGATATTTGCTAATTGTCCTGTAGCATTGTTTTCTACTACAGCAATTTTCTTAGCAGATTTTACAAGCGGCAGTAATTCATCTGCAGGGAAAGGATGAATTAAGCGAACTTGTGCATGGTTAACTTTAACGCCATCATTTTCAAGGCGGCCCATCGCTTCTTCAATAGCACCGCGAGTAGAGTTGAACCCTACGATTAACAAGTCTGCTTCTTCATGAGGAGCATTCTTGTGAACTGGTGTATTGAATTTGATGTTTTCAACCTTACGGAAACGCTTATCCATTTGCGCGTTACGGTTAGCAGCTGATTCTGAAGGTTTTCCAGTCTCATCGTGCTCAACACCGGTAACATGGTGGATACCGTTCTTCATGCCAGGGATTACACGAGGAGAAACTCCATCTTCTGTAACCTCAAAGCGCTTGAAGTAGCCTTTGTTTTCAATTTCAGGAAGCTCTTCTGTTGCAAGCTTTCCACGTCGGATTTCCACTTTGCTGAAATCAAGCGGCTCCACTGTTTGCTTTCCTAGAGAAAGCTGCAGGTCAGAAAGAACAATAACAGGGCATTGATATTCTTCAGCTAGGTTGAATGCTTCAGCAGTATCATAAAATGCTTCCTGCACAGTACTTGGCGCAAGAACGATTTTCGGAATCTCACCGTGAGTACCATAAATCATTGCCATTAAGTCTGATTGTTCCTGTTTTGTAGGAAGTCCTGTTGAAGGGCCTCCACGCTGGGTATCAACAATAACAAGCGGAGTTTCTGTAATACCAGAAAGACCGATTGCTTCCATTTTAAGAGAAAGACCAGGACCAGCAGATGCTGTAATAGCACGAACTCCCGCATAGTTGGCACCGATTGCCATAGTGGCTGCAGCGATTTCGTCTTCTGTCTGGATAACAGATCCGCCAAGCGCCGGAAGCTTCATAATCAAATATTCCATGATTTCGGATGCTGGTGTAATTGGGTAAGCTGCCATGAAGCGGCAACCGCCGGCAAGCGCACCAAGAGCGATCGCATCATTACCAATCATGAATAGACGCTTCATGCCATCCGCTTTTTCAAGCTCCATTAATTCTACATCGTCGCTAAGCTTTTCTTTCATGAAGTCAAAGCCAGCCTGGATTGCTTCCATATTTTTGTCTACAACCTGCTGTCCTTTGCGTCCAAAAATCTCTTGAACAACTTCTTCAAATACTTTAATATCTAAGTTTAGAACTGCACATGTTGCTCCAACGGCAACCATGTTTTTCATTAGAGATGTTCCTAGTTCAGTAGCAATCTCTGTAAATGGAACCGCATACAATGCTGCTTTCGTATCTTCTGGCTGTTTAGGATCAAACTTTGCATCTGCAATCATGATCCCTTTATCATGAAGTTCTTTGTAGTTTAAATCAATTGTTTCCTGGTCAAAAGCTACCAGAATATCTAAATCGTCCGAAATTGAGCGAATTTGTGACGTGCTGACGCGAATCTTATTATTCGTGTGCCCGCCCTTAATGCGTGATGAAAAGTGGCGGTAACCGTACAGGTAGTAGCCTAAACGATTTAATGCAATGGAAAAAATTTCTCCGGTACTCTCAATACCTTCCCCTTGCTGTCCTCCAACTTTCCATGAAAGTTGATTGATCATGTCTTACACCCCTTTAGTTACGTTAAGAAATTATGTAAAAACGTTTCATTAATATAAGTGTAGTACTTGTCCAGTCCTCCTGATGGTTTAGCCCTTGTATTACGGCTATTTTTTGGAAGATGAATGGGTACTAAACGCTTTCAATTCTAGACCTATGTGTCTAAAAAAGCAACCCTTTCTGAATATTTATTGGCTAAAAGATGAATATTTTTTTATTTTTTGAAAAATGATAAATACATTGATTTTTTTCAGGGTGAAATGTCACCGGCAAACCCTTGTGATACTGGTTTTGTAACATTATCACCTTGGAAACCGGTTATAAAAATTCCGAAATAAAAACTTTTCAGCCTGTATATCAGTATAGTATTTTGTGAGTTCGTTCATCAGGTAATCGTATTTTCTTGCATTCTCTAAGCCTAGCACCCTCCCATCTGTACCATCAAAATCAGAACCGAAGCCGACATGATTCTCTCCCCCAAGTGAACATACATGTTCAAGGTGCCTTAATATATCTGTAATGGTTGCAGTCTGTTTGCCAGAAAGAAATTCGGTTACAAAAGTGATCCCCATAACACTATCTCTTTCGATCAGCGCTTCTATTTGATCATTAGATAAATTTCGGGGGTGCGGACAAAGCGAATAGCAATTCGAATGGGAGGCAAATGGATAGTCACCCCACTCCATCACATCCCAGAACCCTCGCTCGGATAGATGGGATACGTCACACCATGCTTCAGCAGCATTTAATACAGAAACCACTTGCTTGCCAAAAGAGGACAATCCGGCTCCCCTTTCTTCCAGGACGCCGTCCGCTGCACAATTTCCGTAGTTCCAAGTCAAGCCCACAGATGATACACCAAGCCTGAGAAGAGTTTTTAATTTAAGAAGGTCACACCCAATCGCATCACAGCCCTCCAATGTAAGCACAGCTCCTATCTCATCACTCTTCAGCCGGTCAATATCCCGTCGGCTGGAAATAAGCTTTACTTGCGGATAAGCTTTAAGAACTTTTTCATAAAATAGATCGACCATATATAAAGCTGCATTAAATTTCATTTCAGGATGGACAGACTCCGGTACATATATGGCAAAGCATTGGACCTTTAGCTGTGAACCCTGCAGCCCTTCAAGATTGACCTGCAGCTTGCCTGAATCCTTAAAATCTATCTCCCGATCCATAAATATTTTATAAAGGACATCGCAATGCGCATCAAAAATTTTCATTCGCTGTCTTCCTCTCCTTTTTTCTCAATAGACTTATCTTATTAAAAAAAGAACCTGTTTGCCTATGCTGCAAACAGGTTTTATTGTATTTGCCTAAATTTATAAAATGTGATCTTATGCATATGACAATGGATGACTCCTAATTCTGCAGCCTTTTGGCTACCGTGGTTCCACAATCAATTTGATTGCTGTCCGCTCTTCACCGTCAATCAGAATATCCGTGAATGCCGGGATACAAATTAAATCCACTCCGCTAGGCGCTACGAATCCTCTTGCGATCGCTACTGCCTTAACAGCCTGGTTCAATGCACCCGCACCAATTGCCTGGATTTCTGCACTTCCTCTTTCGCGAAGAACCCCAGCAAGCGCACCAGCTACAGAATTAGGATTAGATTTTGCTGAAACTTTTAATATTTCCATTCCTAGCTCCTCCTCGTTTTACCCCTCCTGCATGCCCTGCTCAAAGCGCTGGCTGCCCTTCTCTCAGGCTTAATGCCTTACGTAAGGGCTTACCCTTTCATCTTTATTTCCGGGCTTACACACGACTGCTTTGATGGAATTTAGCATCAGGTATATATATCATTCCATTGCTACTATATTCAGTATTGAAAACACATATTCCGGCTTGGACAAAAAAAGCAAATATTCAGGCTTAATTTATTTTTATCGCGGCAGGATGTCAGCTGCGATTCTTTGGGATTTGGTGAAGTTGTGCAATATAAATAAAATGAGATATTTTCTGCTGGTACATGCTAGACAAATCTTATTGCGCGTTAATCTGGCAGCTGAACTTTAAAACAATCAAAGATCCTGTTTTTTAAAATTTGTCCCTTCAAGGGGATATTCTCAACCTTTTTTCTCTGCATTCGCATCAATTCCACCCCATTCACTTCACTTTTTTTAATTTATGCATCACTGCAGCCAATTTACGCTCAACTTTTTAAAAATATGAAGTAATTCAGGCATTTTACGTTCACTTTTTAAGGCTCAACGTCAAATGTTG